>CAYMTI010000025.1:0-8945 GCA_964393315.1 uncultured Planctomycetia bacterium | reverse complement strand
ACCCGATGAGATACTGAAGGTTTATAGTCTGGATGAAATACAGGATCAGATCAACAAATTTCTTGGTAATGATGCCTTTGATAATATGGATATAAAACTGTCCCTGGATGCACTTAAAACTCAGCTTGACGCGTACATGAAACTTAAAAACGCCGCGGAGAATATAAACTGGTATGATTTCAAAAGCACTAAATCCCTCGGCAGGAGGCTGCAGTCGCTCGGACTTACGGATGGCCAGAACTTTTTCATATATCAGCTGGCGATAGGACAGGGCATGCCGGTATTTTCAAAATATTCCAAGAAAGAGGACCTTATAGATTATATCGATAGACAGATCGAGCTTATGGAGGAAGAGGTTTCGGCTATACAGGGGAAGCTGTCTGCGCAGAAACAGGAAATAAACGCTGGGCTTGACGCCGCGGCGAAGAGGATAACCCGGTTGGAATCCAGACTTAAGTCGGCGTCGCGGGATCTGGTTTCCGCGGAATATAAGAGGGACATAGAGTCTCAACAAATGATAAGGCTGTTCGGCAGATATGCCCAGATAGAATCAGATCTTGTTTACGCGAAAAAGGATTACATTAGGGCGGCTGTGACTTCCAGGTTATATCGTAACGTTGAGGTGCCTGAAGCCGTGACCCCGGAATTTGTAGTTCCAAGAACGGGAAAGGAAGTCGACCTTCGTACAAGATTGAACGATCTTTTACTGCAGGCGGCGAATAAAAAACATGATCTTGTGACTCTTGAAGCCGGGACTTCTTTTGTTTTCCTAAATCTTACTACGGGCGGCGGAGAACCTTTAGTAGATGTGAACGGGGAGAAATGGTACAAATCCGGAGAAGAAGCTAAAGCTGATGATACTTCTTTTGAATGGAGAGGTTCCCTGCTTCTTAAATGCAATATTTACAATAATCTCAGGGATCATCGTCTAAGTAAAATAGGTGACCATATAAGCAAACAAATGAGCGATCTTGATGCTGCCGGTCGAATCAGGACGTACGAGAAAGCGGCAGCCGCTGTAGTGGCATATTCCGCGTCTATAAAAGAACTGGAATTTAATAACCGGCTTCTTGAGGAACTTAAAGCTTTTCGTTCAAATGAGCTCAGAAAGAAGTCTCTTATCGGAACCAGTGCTCTAAAAGAGGCAAACAGCGATATCGCAAAGATAGAATCGAAAATTGACAGGCTGCGGAGCGAAAAGATCCGCAAACTGCAAAACTTGAGAGCGGTCCTTGGAACTAATTGGAGTATAGGCCTTCCAAGCGGAGATAACGGGGAAGAACAGATATTCAATCTTGCTGATATTCTTGAAGGACTTGAAGATATGGGCGCGAGTAAAGATATCCCGATCATACTGGAGGGGTTAGTGGAGAGAGATCCTATGCTTCAGTTTTACAAAAATGAAACCGAAAAAGATCTTGTCGATCTGGAGATGGCGCGCAACGAAGTTATACCGTTTCTGCCGGATTGGGGGCAGGGCTTTTTGCAGGGCCTGACAATAGACCTTTCTTTAGGGTTTTCATATCCGGAAAAATCTGAATATGAAGGAGATAGTAATGTTATTTCTGATTCTAAAGAAGTGGCATTTGTTTTCGGCGCGGGCGGGTCTATAACACTTATAGACGGAGGAAAATCAGAAAAAGAAACGGCTATTGCGGAAACTAAAAAGAGTATATCCGAGGAAAAGGCCAGGAAGGAAGCTAATAACATAAAAAGAGAACTTGAAACTAAGGTGCGTTCTCTGGTCAACTCCAGAAGATCTTTATCAAACGCGGTTGAAAGCAATTCCAAAGCGATGCTTATTTACGAAGAGAGTAAAAGGCAGTATTTAGACAATATAAGCAGTGAAAACGCATACGTATTTTTATCCAGCAGCTTTTGGAGCTGGCAGAAGGCCAAAACCGAATATCTGGAAGCGTTCGAAACATATAATTCAAAGATCGCGGAATTCAGGGCGTATCTTGAAGCCTTAAAGGATAGAGGGTCCAGGGGAGCGGAAGCTATAATAGCCTTTATAGAAAAGATCGAACCCGGGGTAAGAGCCGGGGGAGAAAGAGCCGGGATCCTCGCTGCTGTTCCTGAAAGAAAAGAGGCAGTTTCTATTGTCAACAGGCTCATGGAGAAGGAGGCATTTCCGGTGCTTTTTACCGGACAAAGGGGGAAAGCTACCTATGGCACACAGCTGGAAATGGAACTGCATATGAATAAACTGAAAAAAGCTATTTCTCCCCGGATAGATAAGCTTTTGATGGTGCTGGGAATTACCGATTCCAATGGAAAGTTCAAAGGCGGAGATTACACCTATGTATATATGAATAAAGATACATGGGTGGATTTCTGGGCTGAGAATCTCAGATTGTATAATGTCAGCGAGGCGGTTACATTTATTGACGATGTGATAAATATCCTGAACAGGAGAGATCTGAAGAGTTCTTTTAAGACGCTTTCGTCGATAAATGTCCCTAACTGGTATCAGCAGTTTTTTCCGCGTATGATGATAACTGCCGAGTTTAATTTCGGAGACGAATTCGTAGGGGTTATACCGGATATCTTTCCGAGAATAGCTTATATATGCTATATCGTGAACCTAAAACAACAAAATAAAGCTAAAGGTATCCCCGGCGGATCTTTTTACATCGAGGGCGCTTCAGATATTGACAGGCTTGCCGAGAAAAACGGAAGCCGTATGGTTACTTTACCTGAGAGGGTTAGAGCTGATATAGATATGATGAAAAAAACCTACAGTAAGGATGCGGAAGAAGTTAAGAAAGCTTTAACGTGGAAGGATAAAGTTGAAAAAAATATGAGGGCCTTCATGCTCTCTGCCCCCGGAGGGAAGAAAGTCATAAAGGGGGACCGGGTAGAAGCCGCGAAAGCGCTTAACGAATACTGGTTACGTCCTTTGTCTTTTAAAAAGGTTACAACGGAAGCTTCCGATCTTTTTTCCAGCAGAATGATCTCGGCAGTGAATCTCTATATGTGGCAGGAAAAGATTGCGGGCTATGAAGATATGGCAAGGATATTAAAGGAATCCAGAGAGTTTATGCCGTTTGTGAAGAAGTATTACGGAAAAGTTACGAAACAGGATATAGAAGATGAACCGGATACTTTTGACAGGGTAAGGCTTATTGACCTTCAACTTGCTAAAGCCAGGGCGGCAAAAATCCCGGATCAGGAAAAGATACGTGTTCTTGATAAACTCAGGGAAAATACCATAAATACCATACTATCAACGAGGATACTTAATAAATGCCTGTTTGATCATAAAAGCGCTATGGAAAGAATAGCGACCCGCATATATTTTGAAAGAAAAAAGAATGATAAAAAATATAGAGATCTCGAGCTGAATAATCAGCAGATGCTTGAAATGGCCGTTAAATATGACGAACGGGAAATAAACAAGATCATACATTCTCTTTCTAAGGAACAGCGTGAACAGGCCATAAGAGAAGAACTTGCGCGTATGAAATATCAGGAGGAATTCAAGCTGGACGATAACTGGCTTAAAAGAGCTCAGGGCAAAGCGGTCCTTAAACGAAAGGCCAAAGATGAAACCCTTCTGTTTAAGAGCGGTGAAGTGCTCCTTGCTTATAACGAATACGGTACGGTATCTGATACCGCGCCTCTTTTAGCTTTTAATAAATACGGTACGGATCTCTCCGGGGGCAAAGAAATAACAGATAAAGCCAAGACTATATTCAAAACCGGCATAGGTAATATTAACTTGGAATCTCCGATAAAAAAAGTCCGGGGGATCGTAAAGGTCATTCTCCCTGACGGGTCTGTGAAAGACAGAAATATCGGAGGCTATCAGGTGGGAGAAGAATTCTCGCCTGACAATAAACTTGTTAAAACGACCGTACGGGTCGTAGATTCCAAAGGTCGAACGATCGTTGTGTATGCTAAAGAGCCCGGAATCGACGCTGTATATGTGGCTCAGGAACCTTATAAACCCGCGGATTTCAAGTTCAGCGGAGTTATAGCCCTTAATGCTAAGGGGCTTCCCTATATAAAAGGCGCTGAACTTGACAGTGTTTATAAAAGGACAGTTTTTAACAAAAAGGGCGTGACGTTGGAATTACCCGACGGGAGTAGCCTTGAAATGAAAAAGGGAACCGTACTTTTTGAAGTCAATAAATACGATAAAGCCGGAAGGGCGGCAGAGCATGTGTATGATTATGTGGATCCCAAGAGCGGAAAAAGATTGTCATTCTCAACAGTTAAGGACAATATACAGGAACGAAAGAGAAAAGCTGTTCCTATGGTATGGATAAAATATTTTGACGGTTCAGGAAAGATAGAACAGTATGTAGGAAAATTAAACTCTCAAGCGACAGCGGTGGAAGGGGATAAGGTTCTAAGAAAAAGGATGTTTCTGACCCATTATAAGAACGGGGAAGTAAGAACACTCGAGGGCCAGACGTACAGTATTTTTGTTTCGACCGATAAGTATACGGGGCGCGTAATAGAAGATCAGTACAGGGAAAATAATCGTAAAGGCGAGCTCGAATATCAGCTCATCATGAAATATGATGAAACTTCGGATTTCGGAGAGCTTTCGGTTATCAAAAGAACGTCGGAGAAAACTTCTGGCGGGCATACTGTTTATATTAAACATGTTTTTAACGTGCCGAGAAATTTTGATTTTAAATCCATAAAGAAAGGTTCCGAAGGGGCTGCTATGCTGGGAAGATTTATTGCTTCCAGTACAGGATATGTAAACTCGATCGATACTAAAATATCCAGAGGCGAGACCCCGATGGACTATGTAATGAAAAGGTTGAGGGGTCCCCAGGGAGAGGAATATGTGCCCTTTGAAAAAGCGCCTGAGCGGGATAAAAAGGAAATAGATAGATATAAACATCAGCAGCAGCAGCTTAAGGACCATGGTATAGAATTTGTTGAATATGATGAAGTTGTTATTTATAACGGTATGGACGAAGATGGTAATCCGAAAGAATACTGGGATACTATAAGAATACTGGAACCTTCGTATTCGGGGAAATCCAATACTTTAAGTGTTTATGATTATAAATCTGAGTATAACGGCGAACCTGCCGTTAAAATAGTGACCGGGGGCGTAAGTAAGGAAGGAAGAGTTTTTTCTCAAACTTCATATCTCTCGCCTAGAGGAAGAGAAGTCCTCTACCAGGAAAGCCGGCAGGCTATACCTAAAGAGATTAAGGTTAAGGCTAGAAAGGTAAAAGCCGGAGAATTAGATAAGATGCTTGAAGAAGGAGTACTGGAGCCCGGGAAGACAATAAAGGTCTTTCGCGTGGCAAAACCAGAATCTGTTGATATCGCGGGAGAAAAAGCGGTATGGGTGGAGCCGTACAGGGCTGTTCCCGAAAACGTACCCGCGGTTAAACCTGAAAAGTTTTTTGAGAATTCCGGGGTGAGTTTTTATCTGAAACAGTATGAAAAATCTAAAGGCGTAAAGGAAGGGATAAGCAATCCTGAAACTTTTAAAGAAACCCGGTCGAAATTCGAAGATGTAAATGTCCGAAACGCGAGGGTACTTCTTAATATCGGGTCGAAGAACGCCGGCAGCATACAATATTCTCCTGATGGAATGCCCTTAAAATGGACGAATTTTGAACATGCCGTAGAAGATATGGTGGCGCTTGTGCGTATAGCCAAAAAAACCGGGACCAGGGTAATGCCGGTACTTCACAATTTTGATTACGCGGATGTTCATCCTGATGTTTTAACCAATAGCAAAAAGCTTTCCAAATTACTGGCATTGGACCAAAAGCTTCTTAGCGCGGTATGGGAACAGCTGAAAAAAGAAAAATTAACGGACTATATAACCGCGGTCGAATGGATGAATGAACCGGATATGGTTAAAGGCGTTAAGATACAAAATGTACAGGAAGCTGTAAAGTCTGCAAACAGGATGATGCGCTCCGTGGTTAAAGGGACCCCTTTAAGCGTAAGCGTAGGTGACGAAAGGCATATAGGGTACTGGCTGAATGTAATACCTCTTGAAAAAAATGATGTTTTTCAGCTTCACTGGTATTATGCCCATCATGAAGAAGAAGGAGACATGGACTTTACCAGGCTCAGCCAGAACATAGGCCGTTTTAATATACCCAAAGGCGTTGATTTTATCCTGGGAGAGGCTCAGCCTAACATAAGAACAGGAGAGGGAAGCAGTATTTCTATCGTAGAAAAGGTAGCCGGCAAAGCTATAGAGAGTGGTTACAGGAGTGTTTTCTTCTGGGATGAAAAAGACACTAAATACGGCAAACCTGAATATGTTTTTGACACTGAAGGGTTGGAAAAAGCCATGGAAAAAAGTGGAGTCAAACCTGCCGAGGTTCCCGTAGGAGCTGTTAGCAAAGAAGCTTATGTTCCGGAAAAGGCCGTAGTGGAAGATCAGGATTTTGTTATAGTTAATCCTGACGGGAGCATGTATTTTGAGGAGTTTAAGAGCACCCCGCACATGCTCTCGAATAAAGAGAAAAGAGAGGGCGTAGCTATACCTGTAGGATACACGAAAGACGGCAAGATAAAAGTTAGTGTTTACAAGGACAAGAGAGCTGTCAGGTATAATCATACAAAAAGAAGGACTCTCATTGATGGTAACATACATACTAACGAAGAGGTTTTCGAAGTTACGGACAGGACCGGAAAGTTCCTTTTCAGAACTGTCTGGACGTACGAGTACAACAGGAATATAGATAAGACGGTTCTGAAAAGTATAGCGCGGCTTGAATACGATAAGGATCCCGATTCAGACAAGATAGTAATGAAAGTTTATACCTATGACAATAATATGCGATTCGTGAACATAACCGGAGAGGAAACGTTCAGGGACAGAGATTATTTCATATTGCTTAATTCTCAGAATAAGAGATTTGAGGAAGTTAAATATGATCCCGCTTCCAGGCAGAAAGTAGTGGTCACGGGTGTGAAAGATATGAGTATAAAATATCAGAATATGGAAGACCTTACAGGGCCTGTAACGGTTACCGAAAAAGTGATATATGATTATAATCCCGAAGTTGCTTTAGGAATACTTAAAGACCGAGATCAAGCGGTCAAGGAGTTCCGTATAAATAAATACAGAGACATTATTGCTCAATGGGAAAAAGCCAAATCATTGTATTTCAGCAGTTTATATCAGGAAGATAAAGGTACTTTCGCAAAAGCTGAAATAAAACACAACATTGAAGATATACTTGAAAATGTCGAAGTAGGTATCGGCAGGGAAAATATGAGACGAGACCGAATGATAGAGCTTATCATGAAAGAAGGGGATGAAGTCGGTAAGATATATGATATCCTCGAAGGCCTTTTGCCCGCCGGAAAGTCTATAGAGGTGATACTCAAAGATCCGAAAGAGATAATGTCTCTGGCAAAACAGGTTTCGGATTTTACCGGAGTTGAAAAAAGTGAAGCAGAGATAGAACTTATATTGTCCGCTATATTAAACGGTAAAAAATTTCGAGAAGAACTGAAAACCAAGAAACACGTAAGGAAAATATATATAGTAGTCGAAACTTTACTCATGCAGAGTGAGTCTAATGTCGGCAAGATAATAGCAGAGGGAGTGTCGGAAGTTGAGACCAGTTTTCCTGTCAGCGGGCCGGATGATCCCGTGACTAAGGGTACGACAGAAGCCGGAAGGATGCTTGGAGCTGTTGTTTCTGACATAAGCGAAAAGTTAGACCTGGGAACCACGGTAAGATTAATACTGAAATCCATGGAAAAAAGTGACGCGGCTGTATTCCGTGAGGTAAATAAAGATAAGAACGATGTTACGTACAAAGTAAGATCAGAATGGAGGGACAGGGATACAGAAAAAGTGTTGGAGAAGAAAATAGACGGCAGGGAGGTGTTCCCGGAAGAGTTTCTTATGATCCCTCTTCTCGAAAAAACAGGGAAAAGTCTGCTGGAACTTTTTGAGGAAGAAGCTTTATCTCTTGAAAAAACATCATATATAAACAAAGACGGTGCGGTGGAAGTGAAAGTATTAGAAAAACTCGGTTCTCCGGACCAGATGGATTTGCCGGAATTGATAAAACCGTACGCTGGGGATATAATGCGCTTTCTGAAAGGTAAAAACAAAGTAACATTAGAAGAAGTAAAAAGTATGTTTGCTGCCGCGCTTTATGCAGATCTTTTTACTCAAGGGTATATCGATGAAACCGGCAATATAATACCGGAGAAAAGGTCCGGCCTGACCGATCCTGCAGGTCTTGAGATATCATCTGTTTACGCGGATAAAAAAGATAAGATTTACTGGATAATTAAGAGCGCTATATCAATAGATAAGTCAGATATGGCATATAAACCTTATACGAGCATAAAAGATTCTGAAGGGTTTTTGTCGATTGATGCCGAAAAACAGCTGGTAATGTATGATTCCAGGGGCAATAAATTGGCAAGCATAGATCCCGAGATGACCGAAGGGAATGAGGTTAGCGTTACTATTTACGGAGGTGGCGAAGGATTTAAAGATAAAGACGGAAAAGCCGCTTCAGTAAAGATAACTGTCCCGGCCGGAGCAAGATGGGCCCACAATATAGTATATGATTACAGTCTGGATAAATCTGACAGGGAAACATTCGGTCTTTATGACGCTACAGGTAAACCTTTATATCAGGATGTATGGTCATATTCCTCGGCCGAAAATGTTGAAGTCCACAATATTTTCATTTATCACGCTTCTAAAAGCGAAATGAATGAATATATGTATATAGTCAGGCTCAATTACGATAAAGGCACACCTGAAAGATGGTCGGATCTTAATAATCCGGTGCTATTTAAAAAATCACTGTTAACACGTTATGACGAGGACCCTAACAGGCCGGATACCTATATGGTTATCGAAGAAAGATCTATGATCAAGAATTATGTTTCAAGGTTCTGGTATGATATGGAGAAATTCAAATCGGCTGTGTACGAATGCTTAGGCACTTTGGGCGATTCAAGTGAGG
>CAYMTI010000024.1:0-9037 GCA_964393315.1 uncultured Planctomycetia bacterium | reverse complement strand
TGATCTCAGATGGTTTATTCCGGAAAGTTATAAAGACTGGATGAAAGTTCCGGGGATAATTTTTTCTTCCGAAAGTATGATCGCGGATATACTTAAAGATAACGCTCCGGAGCAGGTAGCGAATGCCGCGCATCTGCCGGGTATTGTTAAGGCGTCAATGGCGATGCCGGATATACACTGGGGATACGGGTTTCCGATCGGAGGCGTAGCGGCTACGGATATTGATGCCGGAGGGGTTTTTTCACCCGTGGTCGTGGGGTTTGATATAAATTGCTGGGTAAGGCTTGTACGGACCGAACTTACGGAAGACGACATAAAAGGAAAGATAAAAAAGCTGGTAGACACTCTATTCATGGGGGTCCCGGCAGGAGTAGGATCTACAGGAAAAATAGAGGCTGCAGATAAAGAGTTAAAGAACATATTTATTAACGGTGCCGGGTGGGCGGTAAAAAAAGGGTATGGTTGGCAGGAGGATCTGGAGTATTGTGAAGAAAACGGTGCTATAGACGGGGCTGACCCCGAGGCTGTTTCTGTAAGGGCGTACACCCGTGGCCGGAAACAGCCCGGGACTCTCGGATCCGGGAATCATTTCCTGGAAGTACAGGTAGTGGAGGAGATATACGATCAGGATATTGCCTCTGTTTTCGGTATCAGGCGCGGTCAGGTAACGGTTATGATACATACCGGATCACGGGGTTTAGGCCATCAGATCTGCGGGGATAATGCCGGGAAAATGATCGATACGCTGAAAAAGTACGGTATAAAAATGCCCGATAAACAGCTTGCGTGCGCGCCTGTGGATAGTCCAGAAGGGATGGCATATATGGGAGCTATGCGCTGCGCCGCGAATTACGCGTGGAACAACAGGCAGTTGATCATGCATTTGACAAGGGAAGCTTTTGAGAAAGTGTTCGGGGAAAGCGCGGTTTCTCTGGGGATGCGTATGGTATATGATGTCGCTCATAACATAGCTAAAATAGAGGAATATGAAATTAACGGAAAGAAAAAGAGGTTATGTGTACATAGAAAAGGCGCGACCAGAGCATTAGGGCAGGGCCATAAAGCTCTGCTTTCAAAATATTCGGGAACGGGCCAGCCTGTTATTATCCCGGGGGATATGGGCAGATGTTCCTACTTACTTGTCGGAAAAGAAGGGGCTGAAGAGACCTTTTATTCTACTTGTCACGGTGCCGGTCGGGTGATGTCCAGAAAAGCGGCCATACGGGCTACAAAAGGCAGGTCTATACAGAAAGAATTAGCCGACAGGAATATTTTTGTCAGATACACAGGCAAGGATACACTCAGAGAAGAGGTTTCTGACGCTTACAAAGATGTTAACCGTGTTGTAGATGTAGTACATAATGCCGGGATATCGTCTAAAGTAGCCAGGATGAGGCCCCTTGGAGTGGTCAAAGGGTAAATCAGTTTTTAATCCCGTTATTCTAAGGGAACTTCATTCCAAACCGTAATTACAAGGCTGATTAAATTTGTATATTGTTTTAACTTATGATATAAATAATCATAATATATATAAAAACACTGGAGATAAGCATGCTGGATTCCAAATTTATAAGAGAAAACCCTGAAATCGTTAGAAAATCGCTGAGAGACCGGAACGATAAAGAAGGTCTTGTCGAGAAGTTTCTCGATCTTGATGTTAAAAGGCGTGAAAAGATAAAGGAAGTGGAAGGCCTGAAGCGTGAAAGGAACGATGCTTCGAAAAATATAGGCCGGATGATAAAAGAAGGGCAGGATGCCGCGGAGGCAAAAAACTCGGTAAAAGAAATATCGGACAGGATAAGCGCGATAGATACTGACCTGAAACAGGTAGAGGAAGAATATATCAAGGTCCTGGAATGGATACCTAATATTCCGCATGAAAGTGTACCGGTGGGTAAGAATGAAGAAGATAATGAGATCGTCAAGATCGAAGGCGAAGAAAAAAAGTTCGATTTTACCCCGAAAGATCATTTAGCGCTTGGGGCCGCGAACGGTATTTTTGATTTTGAAAAGGCAGCCAGGATATCGGGATCCGGTTTTCCTCTTTTTACCGGTCCGGGTGCCAGGCTTACCAGGGCGCTTATAAATTTTATGATCGATATCCATACAAAAGAACACGGGTATAAGGAGCTCTGGCCCCCGGTACTTGTGAACAGGAAAAGTATGCGCGGCACGGGTCAGATCCCGAAGATGGAAGAAGATATGTACAGGATAAAAGATGAGGACATGTTTCTTATCCCCACCGCTGAAGTACCTGTTACTAACATACATATGGATGATATTATCAGGGAAGAAGACCTGCCCCTTTATTATACCGCGTATACTCCCTGTTTCAGAAAAGAAGCGGGGTCTTACGGTAAAGACACCAGAGGGTTAATAAGAGTTCATCAGTTCGATAAAGTTGAAATGGTTAAATTCGTGCGGTCGGAAAATTCTATGGATGAACTGGAAACATTGCTTCTTAACGCCGAAGATATACTCAAACGCCTGGGGCTGCATTACAGGATACTTGCTTTATGTACGGGCGACCTGAGCTTCGCGGCGCACAAATGCTATGATATCGAACTGTGGGCTCCGGGGTCCGATAGATGGCTCGAAGTGTCGAGTTGTTCGGTGTTCACGGATTTTCAGGCCAGAAGGGCAAATATAAGATATCAACCTTCGGTTAAAGGCAAAAAACCTGAGTTAGTACATACACTGAACGGTTCGGGTGTCGCTTTACCTCGGTTGATAATATCCATAATGGAGAATTACCAGAATGAAGACGGTACTATTACTGTTCCGGAAGCGCTGCGTTCATATTTCGGCGCCGATAAGATCGAGCCGGGCATGTAATTTCCGGGAAGCGAGGCGGCTATCTTTTCAAGAATATTAAGGACGATATCCGGTATATTACTTATTCCCGCTGCTATAGCGGTAGGGCAGGCTTTTTACCAGAACATTTCGAAGATAAGTATTTTCAGCGGTTCTCTTCATATAATGGAAAGAGGCGTTCTGGCCTATCTTCTATTGCATGTTTTCCTGATAAAACCGGTATATTTATATGTTCTCGGGCATGAGCTGGTACATGTTGTCGCTACATGGATATGCGGCGGGAGCGTTGTAGCTTTTCATGTTACTCCTTCAGGGGGCAATGTTGTTACCTCTAAAACTAATTTTTTTATAGAATTAAGCCCTTATTTTGTCCCGTTATATACGATATTGCTGGGTTTTTTTTACTGGCTGTTCCTCTTGACCGGTAACGGATCCTTGAAAGCTTCCGGAATATTTCTTTTTCTAGTAGGGTTTACTCTGGCGTTCCATTTCGTCATGACCTCTGAAGCTTTGCGCCTGCAGCAGGATGACATAATGAAATCGGGAGTAATATTTTCGTTTATCATAATTTTTATTTCCAATCTTATAATCGTAACAGCCGTGTTCTCTCCCATATTTGATAATATTTCATTTACGGGATTCTTAAGAGAAACATGGTCCGGTGCCGCGGAAATATACCGTGTTATTTACGAAAGATCTCTTCAATTTGCAGGCGAGCATAAATTCTGGTGATATTGTGTTCAAGAAAATAAAACATATTTTTAAAAATATACGATTGAATGATTTTGAGATAAAGATCATTTTAGTGGCCGTGATATTGGTCCTGATCATACAGCTGGTAATATTTTCGAAAACAAAAGTTGTTGTCGTTATAGACGATGAAACCGGAGAGACCGTAACGGAAACCAGATTCCATTTATCCAAAGCTTTCATAAAACAAAAGATCAAAAACCTTTCACAGGAAGACAAAGACTGGCTTAAAGAAGAGTTCGGGTATGGTAAGTAACGGATTTGTTTCGTGAAGGTATCAAGGCTAGAAAGATCTTCGCGGCAAGCTCAAACTTTGTTCTTTAAGGGTGGAAGGTGCTGTAAAAAGCCCCTGACCTTTTCCGAAATATTTCTGGGGATAGTATGGCGGAGGAGGTAGGATTCGAACCCACGGACCATTGCTGGTCAACGGTTTTCAAGACCGCCGCATTAAACCGGACTCTGCCACTCCTCCGCAATAGAAAAAATACACTTTAACTAACTAATTCAAATAACAACTTGAGCGGTCTTAAAAACCGTTGACTTTTTGTCGTGGGTTTTCGCTCCGCTCTGCCTTTGGCAGATGCTCGCAGCTCCTTCATCGAAACAAAGTTTCGATTCGGTGTCAAGACCGCCGCATTAAACCGGACTCTGCCACTCCTCCGCAATAGAAAAAATACACTTTAACTAACTAATTCAAATAACAACTTGAGCGGTCTTAAAAACCGTTGACTTTTTGTCGTGGGTTTTCGCTCCGCTCTGCCTTTGGCAGATGCTCGCAGCTCCTTCATCGAAACAAAGTTTCGATTCGGTGTCAAGACCGCCGCATTAAACCGGACTCTGCCACTCCTCCGCGTAAAGTAATTTTACCAGAATCTGAAAAAAATTCCACTATATTCTGAGGGAGGCTTTATAGAAAAGGCTTATTATGTATTTGATTTTCCGGAGATAACAATGAAGGATAAAGTTCTATTCGATGTTTTTGTTCTTCTGTACGAGGGCAATCCGGATCCGGAGCAGAACGAACAAATGCCAGTATCAAGGAAATTCTTTTCTTTGAGCCCCAGCGTTATAAGTTTAGAACGGGCGTAAAGTACGGGGTCAAAATGTAAATGTTTCCCCGAACGGGTAATAAACGGTTTTATCTCAGTATATTCCGTTAGATCCTCGCCTACGTTATAACAGCATTTTCGTAAGCCCGGTCCCGCTATAGCTATGTAACCGCTAAGGTCGGTATTGAGTGCTGATAAAATGTTTCTCGCGGCCGATCTCCATCCCATGTGGACCACCGCCGCGGTATTTTCTTTTTCGTTATACAGCGTTAGAGGGAGGCAATCCGCTGTTTTAACCGCGATAACAAGATCCTTTTCCGTGGTGACAAGTCCATCGCAATCGTATATCCCGTTTTTTACGACTTTAAGTATCTTGTTCCCATGTGTTTGTCGCATAAAAGCCGCTTGTTTCCCCGGGAAAATTGTTTGTATATCAGCGGGGAGTTCCCCGGAAAGGGAAGGACCCGTGAACCCCGCGGTTATCGAAGGTGATGGCGGGTACTGAAAATAATATTTTTGTTTTTTTAGCCGCATGAAAATATTATATATTAAAGATATCTCTTAGGGAACAAACAATGTTCTTCTGAGACAGTTTTAAGAACAAAAAAGGAGGACGGGTTAAAGTTTAAATTTGCAAACGGGGTTTAAAAGCTATTTGGTGCCGCGCATGTCCCAGATATAAGCCCATCCGATCTGTGCGGGGTCTATGCCGGTTTTTTTAGATATTTTACGCGCGGTGTTATGCCTTTTAACGTCGTTATCGGGCGAGAAAGGTATTACCAGCCAGTCTATACCTAGTTTATCAATGCTTTCTTCTATGAACGGTATATTATCCAGGTCTTTTTCCTGCAGCATTATAATCTCCCGGCCGTTCAAATAATAGGTAAAAATCGGGCATAATTTTTCATTCCAGTATGAAAAATCCGAAATAAGGACTTTATCCCCGGGGGACATGTTCCGGTTGAGATATATCGCTAGAGTCTTTGATGCCTTCGCTCCGGGCCATCCGTTCGGATAAGAGGTGGAGTGATAACCCTCATATGAAAGAGCAAGTCCGGATAGCAACGGGATAATTAGAACGAGCAGTACCGCGGTTCTAAGATATCCGGTCTTTCTGAGTTTTTTAATAATAAAAATCAAGCCGGCTCCGCAGATCATCGCGATGGCCGGGATGCCTGAGATCATTTGCCAGGGTGCTTTGCTTTTTATAACAAAAGAAAGAGGAAGATATACGCACAGGATAATACTCATCGGATACATCCATTTCATATGTTTTTTAAAAAATAGAGCGTAACCCGCCGAAAAGAGGCCTGAGATAAAAAAGAAAAGAGGTACCCATCCGCAATCAAGCGGTAATTTCCGGAAATAATAAGTAAAAGATGGATCCCTGACTATATTCGCGGGAGTGTTACCGGACAGATAATATGAGAACAGGTTTCCCGTGAAGGTACTCATATATAAGTACCACCAGGCGTTCAGAATGGTTATTATTACCGCGGAAACGATAATATGTCTGATCTTTCCCGGACCTTTCGTTAATAACATACATATAAAACCCGTAAGAATGAAGAACATCCCCGTTTCTTTGCTTAGAAGCGATAATCCCAGCAGTAGGGAAGCCGGGATATATTTCTTTTTAAAGATCAGAAAAAGGCCGCCGTATCCCAGGAACGCGGCAAGGCTGTCTCTTTTTATCCAGGTATCATAACAGATAGAAGCCGGGAGAACGGATAAAAAAAATCCGGAGGCCCAGGCGTATTTTATCCCGCCGAGGCGGCGGCAGAAAAAATATACGACCGTAAATGTGCCGTAAGAAAAGACAAGAGATAAAAAAGCCGCTCGGAAAGCGAAGTTCCGGGCAAAAGGGAACAGTATTCGCGCGAAAAGAGTATATAGAGGAGGATGAAAATAATAATACCAGTAGAAAGGATCTTGTTCTGTCCCCGCAAGTACGGCTCGTAGGGACATGATATTCCAGGCTTCATCCCACATCAGGGGATGATACAGGTTCTTTAAGCGGCAAAAAAAGAATATTATGGAGAAAAAAATAAATCCGGCCGCCGCGATATAATGATATTTACTGGTCCTCGTCATATTATATTTAAAGAAAATACAATAAAAATACAGCTTTTACAAGCTAAAAAGCCCAAAAACATCAGAATAAGTGCAATAATTATTTTCAATTGACAGGATTATCGCAGTTGTGTAGAATTATAGGGCAGGATTATTACACTAAAAAATTGTTTTCCGGCGTAGTCCAACATAGGCGGTATTGTGCATAAGATACTTGTAATTGACGATAATAAAGATTTCCTGGCTGTTATTAAGACGTTTCTGGACGGGGAAGGGTATGATGTCAAAACTCTTTCAGACCCGCTTAAAGCGGAAGAATATATGGAAAAATTTACTCCTGATCTTATGATCATCGACATTTTTATGCCCGAAAGGTCAGGGTTTAATATTATCGAAGATTTCGAGGAAAAAGGTATCTACCGCGATATTCCGAAGATATTTTTGACCGGATTGGACGATGATATTGAAAAAATGACCGCTAAAGGGGTAGGTGTCGCGGAATATATCACTAAGCCTGTAATGCCGTCAGAACTATCAAGAGTTATCGAAACAACAATTTCTTCTCAACAAAAAAGATCATAGTAATATATTAGGAAATCCAGTCTTTATTTATCATACAAAGTCTTTATCAGGGGCGATTTGATTTTGCGAGAGATTAGTGATAAGCTTTAATTGAGTAGTGTAAAAAGGAAAAAAGCTTATGAAGCTCGAACAGGCAAAATGGACTGATTCCAGAGGTTGGAAATGTGATTCTGACTTTTCCCTTGGGAGAAAAGCTCATCTTGTTCTGGTTTTCGGTTCTTTAGAACTGCTCCAAATCCCGGGTTATTATGATTTCATAAAGGGCAAATATCCTAAAGCGGCTATAATGGGGTGCTCAACCGCCGGTGAGATCATGGGGGTCCGGGTTTATAACGGTGTGATCACTTTAACGGCCATTTCCTTTGATTACACCGATATCGATTTTTTTTCAACGGATATCAAAGAAGCGAACGGGAGTTATTCCGCCGGGCAAAAACTTGCGGAACGGCTAAATAAAGAAGGTCTTTCTCATGTTTTCGTCCTTTCAGAAGGGCTGCATGTGAACGGAAGCGTACTGACCTCCGGATTGGCGAGTAAACTTCCCCCCGAAGTGTCCGTAACCGGAGGGCTGGCCGGAGACCAGGATAGGTTCCTCGAAACTGTGGTGTTCACAGAAGAAGGAGCTGTAAGGGATGCGGTATCAGCCATAGGTTTTTACGGCAGCAAATTAAGAGTGGGGTACGGGTATAAGGGAGGGTGGACCCCGTTCGGGCTTGATAGATGTATTACCAGGTCTAGAGAGAATGTACTATATGAGCTTGATGGTAAACCTGCTCTTTCTTTGTACAAGAAGTATCTGGGTGAGCAGGCTGAAAAACTTCCCGCTTCAGGGTTGCTTTTTCCTTTAAAATTGACCGGAACGGATGGTAATCCGGAGCTAGTAAGGACGATACTGGGAGTGGATGAGAAGAACGGAAGCATGATATTCGCGGGGAATATGCCGGAGGGGCGTTCTGTCAGATTGATGAAAGCTAATATGGACCGCCTGGTAAGCGGCGCGGGAGAAGCCGCGAGCCTTACAATCAAAACTACCGGCCGGGAAGATCCGGAGCTGGCGATATTAATAAGCTGCGTCGGAAGAAAACTTGTTTTAAAACAGAGGGTAGAGGAAGAAGTTGAGATAGTTAAAGAAACCTTCGGTGAAAATACCGTAATGACGGGGTTTTATTCTTACGGAGAAATATGCCCGTGTTTTCACGGGAAGGATAACTGCGAACTGCATAACCAGACAATGACCATAACAACGCTATCAGAGGACGTATGATCAACAGTTTACTGGAAAGACAGATAAAGAAATATTTCGGGAGTAAAAACCTTATCCCGCGGGAGTTATGGCCGTTCATGAACGCCATAAGCGAAGCTTATGACAGTTTTGATAATGATCTTAAACTGATGGAAAGATCTTTTGACCTGAGTTCCCAGGAAATTTTCGAGGTCAACAGCGAGCTCAGGGATATGGTAGAAAAGACAAATTTAGCTAAGGAACAACTGGAATTTTCCAAGCATACCCTGAAAAGTATTATCGACAATGTCCCGTTCGGAATAGTTATAGTTGACCGTAATAAACATATACTGGTGGCGAATAAAGAAGCCGCTAAACTGTCAGGATATGATAAAGTGCGGGATATGATAGGATTCGCGTGCAACGAGTATTTCTGTCCGATGAAAGACGGGGAATGCCCTGTTATCGATCTTGGTCTTAAAATAGACAAAGAGGAAAAACACTTGATAACAAAAGACGGCCGTTCTATCCCCGTGCTTAAAAGTGT
>CAYMTI010000023.1:8645-9135 GCA_964393315.1 uncultured Planctomycetia bacterium | reverse complement strand
TTATCCAGATATAATAAACCGGTGCTTCAGACACACAAAACTTGACAGTCTCAGACTTAATATCGCTCTGGGCGGTACAAGAAGAGACAAAGAAGAAAACAGAAAGAACGGTTAAATATAAAGATAACCTGTTAAATATCATATCAACTCCTTTTTTAGTAAACAATAACCTGTAATATTATAGCTTGAGAAAGAAAAATAAGACAACAAAAAAAAGGACGGCCCTAATAACCGGCCGTCCTTTTTTATCGCAAACACCTAAAATCAGATCTATTTCTGGCAGCATTTTGTCTTGGACAAAATATCCTTAGCCTTTTCATCATCAACATCAGTAACGAACGGGATCTTCGTCTCCGCTTCGGTCTCCCTGTTCCCGGAAAAAAGATCTTCACGGGAAATGTCACTTACGTTGAATTTTCTGGCCCCGGCCAGAAGCTGCTGGAGCCCCGCAGCAAGTTTATCTGCAAGAGTCCATATCGCTATAGCACCA
>CAYMTI010000023.1:0-8635 GCA_964393315.1 uncultured Planctomycetia bacterium | reverse complement strand
GATCGCTTTGCTTCCTACCTTTTTCTTAACATCAAAGTATCCGGCGAAAATTTCTTCCGCTGTAGTTCCGTAAGCCGTCACTGTTTTCGGAAGGTCTTCCCAGTTACCGTTAAGCTGCGATCTCTTCCCGGGATCCAGCGCACCTTCAATATTCGCCCCGAGATATCCAGGGATCATTATCGAACGCCCCATACAGATAAGTTTCGTATAAGGAGCACCAAGAGCTAAGGCTTTGAAAATATGATCTTCCCTGGCAAGTCCCCCGGCAAACGCCATATCAACAACCTCGATACCGGCATCTGACAGAATAGACGCGTACTCATACGCTTTTGAATGAAGATTTATTGATGGCACGCCCCACGTTTCCATCATATTCCATGGACTCATCCCGGTACCGCCGCCTGATCCGTCTATGGTAAGAAGATCTAGTTTGGCCAGAGAAGCGTATTTTATGCTCATAGCCAGAGCTTCCATCCCATAAGAACCTGTTTTCAAGGATATCCTTTTATACCCCAACTTCCTCAAGTAATCGACACTTTTCATAAAATTTTCCTCAACTTTATCCTCTGAGGAAAGATCCGTATATCCTAATCTGGAGTGCCTGGCAAAAGATTTTATAGCTCCGTTCTTGAACGCTTCCTGTATCTCGGGTTTGGTCGGGTCCGGATCTACTACATATCCTCTCTGTTTTAAAAACGCGGCATATTCCAGAGTCGTCACCTGTATCTCTCCGCCTATATCCTTGGCGCCCTGCCCCCATTTTAGTTCAATAACAACATCATCCCCATATTTGTCTATGACATATTCGGCTACTCCATTGCGGGTGTCCTCAACATTAAGCTGTACTATAATAGCTCCGTACCCGTCATAGTATTTCAGAAAAGTATTTATCCTTCTATCCAGTTCAGGCGCTTTTTTAATCTTGCCGTTCTCTATAACGGCTTCTTTATCAACTCCGACCACATTTTCACCCACAACTATGGGAACCCCGACAAGTGCGGCGCCCGCGGCAAAAGAGTCCCAGTACTTTGCCGCAATAAAGGTTGAGCCCAAAGCTCCCGTCATAATAGGAACCCGGAACTTGGTCTTGATCTCGTTGCCGAACTCACCTTCAATATTAACGTTAGGAAATATACAATCATCGGCAGAATCGGATAATCCTCCCGGCAAACCATATGCTCCGTAATTGTACCCCTGTATCCTCAATGAATTATATGAGACTCCCGTATGACAAGTATTTCTGGCTCCAGCTGTAACTGAACCGAAGTCCCTCGGGTACAGGACCTTTCTTCCCCCCATACTTGATATCCATGTCTCACATTTTCCTTTACAATCAGAACGGCAGAGCGTGCATAACCCTGACTCACACGCATCCCCCCTGTTCACTGCTCCAATAGCATCATTTGTTTTCGGCCACTGCATAACTACCCCTCCTTTTCTTCTTTGAAAAATTAATCGCCTTCGATCATTTATTTCTGAGATATTTTTCGATATTTCTGGCCGCGCGTTTTCCCGCTCCCATAGCGGCAATAACCGTAGCGGCGCCGGTTACAATATCCCCTCCGGCAAAAATATCCTCAACATTGGTACGGCAACTGTCCTCATCGGCATCGATGTTGCCCCATTTGTTCAAATTTAAACCGTGAATTGTTTCCAGCAGAACAGGATTAGGTCCGTTACCGATAGCTATAATGACCGTATCCATTTCCAATTCGAATTCAGAACCCTTAATAGCCAAAGGACGTCTCCTCCCGCTTGAATCAGGTTCGCCAAGTTCGTTCTTTAAACATATAATTTTTTTAACTTCCCCCTCATCGTCCCCTATTATCTCCACGGGACTTGTCAAAAGATGGAATTCTATCCCTTCCTGTTCGGCATGATGGATCTCATCTATCCTTGCCGGCATTTCCTTTTCCGTACGCCTGTAAACGATATATACCTTTTCAGCTCCCAGACGAAGCGCCGACCTGGCGGCATCCATCGCAACATTCCCCGCTCCCACTACGGCCACCTTTTTCCCTACGTTTATCGGTGTATCATATTCGGGAAACTTATATGCTTTCATAAGATTGACTCTTGTTAAAAACTCATTGGCTGAATATACCCCGTTATAGTTCTCTCCGGGAATATTCATGAAATTTGGCAGACCGGCTCCGGAAGCTATAAAAAAAGCCTCATACCCTGCTTCCCTGAGCGCATCTATAGTTTTGATCTTTCCGATAATATAATTGTACTTTATCTCGACCCCTGCAGCGGATATATCGTCAACCTCTTTCATGACAATATCCTTTGGAAGTCTGAATTCCGGGATACCGTAAGTAAGAACTCCGCCGGGTTTATGCAGCGCCTCAAATATAGTTACATTGTATCCTTTCCGGGCAAGGTCCGAACCACATGTAAGCCCCGCCGGCCCCGCACCTATCACGGCTACTTTCTGAAGTGTGTTTTTCTCTGCCGTTTTTCCTTCCGGCTCTCCGTTATGCCTGTACCAATCAGCAGCAAAGCGTTCCAGACTTCCTATATTTACAGGATCTCCTTTATGGGAAAGTACACATTTTTTTTCACACTGATCTTCCTGTGGGCAAACCCTGCCGCAAACAGCCGGAAGATTATTCGTCTTCTTTATTATTCCGATAGCATCGAGATATCTTTCCTGTTTTATCGCAAGTATAAACCCCGGGATATCTATATCAACCGGACAACCTCTCACACAGGGAGCATTCTTACACTGCAGACATCTTGATGCCTCGGCTATGGCTTCTTCTCTATTATATCCGTAGGGAACCTCATCAAAATTTTTAATTCTTTGTTTTGGATCCTGCTCTCTCATTCTAAAAAAACCTTACCCTGTTTTTATTGGTCCTGCTCTTTGATACAGTTACATTCATAATGATCCAGGGCCTTGCTCTCTTTGTCTTTATATCTGTTCCCTCTCAGCATAAGATCCGTAAAATCAACTTTATGCCCGTCAAATTCGGGCCCGTCAACACAAGCGAATTTTACCTCCCCGCCGGAAATCACCCTGCAGCATCCGCACATACCTGTTCCATCTATCATTATAGAATTTAAAGATACCAGTGTTTTAATCTTCTTTTCTCTTGTCATATCAGCAACGTTTTTCATCATAATAGCCGGACCGATGGCAAAAACAAGATCGGGCGTTTCTTTTTCAAGCAGCTCACTAAGAATATCTGTTACAAACCCTTTCTTCCCTGCAGTCCCGTCATCGGTAGTAACATATACTTTATCACAGAATTTACGTATCTCGTCTTCACAAATAACAATATCTTTGCTTCTGGCGCCTATTATCACTGAAACATCATTCCCATCTTTTTTCATTCTCTTCGCTATCGGATAGGCTTCGGCAGTACCTACCCCTCCCCCGATGCATAAAACTTTCCCTATGTTCTTTGTTTCGGTAACATGTCCGAGAGGGCCTGCAACATCAAGAATATGATCCCCTGTTCCCAAAGCACACAGTTTTTTCGTGCTCACCCCTATAGCCTGGCAAACAACCGTCACCGTACCTTTCACTCTATTCCAGTCATATAAAGTAAGCGGGAATCTTTCCCCCTTCTCATCGACACGAATCACAACGAACTGACCAGGTCCAGCCGAGATAGACAGATCGTAGGCTTCAAATTCCACAAGACATATCTCGCTGTTAAGCTGCTCTTTCTTCACGATCTTATGCATTTATCCCCCGTATGAAAAGCGGAAATAGAATAAAAAACAAAAAAGGCGTTCTCCTTCCTAAACAAAACAGGAAGAAAGAACGCCATTGTTCTTAAGTCCGCATTATCGCAAATTCCATTATCAATGATTTTAAAAAGAAGTCAAGAAATATATCATTTAATAGACTTTTTCGGTCGCAATAGCCATCTTTTTATGACTATTATTTAGACAAAATAGAGCCAAAAACTAATCCTTAACCGCTTTTGACCGCTAAAAAAGGTCCTGATCCAATAAATTCTCTAACCTTTTTAAAAGAAAGATAAGAAAGCGGTTATCACTGCTTAGGATCAAAATCGATTTCTTCAACCGGAGGAAGATTTTTCTTTGCCTCCTTGAAATCTTTCTCAGTATATTCTCCGCCCTGCTGTTCAGCTTGCTGCCGCAATAATCTTTCCATAAACTGCTGCTGATAAAGAGCAATTTGTTTTTCCCGGGCCTTTTTCTGATCCGAGACCACCAGGGTAACGGTTCCCGCAATGAACAATATGATCAGCACCGCTATAATAACAAACTTTATTTGCGATCTCTTTTCCATTTTCTGGAATATTTCAATTAATTTTTTCATTAATATATTAGCCTTCGTTAGTTGTATTCTTTCAAGACTTTGACAAGATCCTCAGCACATTCAGGCATCTCAACCTTATTTTCAAGCAATATTTCATCAGCCGATATTCTCTCTCCATAAATACCTTTATTCCCACCCCAGTTCTGTGTTATTACATCCCCTTCTAGTTTAGCTCCGGCAAAAAGCCCCCTGGTCCTTGAATAAGAAAGTATACCGCCAAAACGGATATCCGTGGCAGCCTGCGCGTTCCTCCCCACGGGACCTGCGGCTACAGCAGCATCCGCGCCAAGCTTTAACTTACCCTGAAGCACCCCGTCTATACTCCTTCTGCTCATAAAGAGCAAAACTATATCCGTAGCCTGGCCGCCTATCTGCCAGCCGATACTCCCTCCCGCTATGGTAAAAACAGCCGGAGGAGACCATTTACCGGTCTTTTCATCTCTAACAACAATAATGCCCCCGCCATACTTGCCGCCTATACCAAAACCCGCAGACACTGTTGAAGGAAAGATCGCTATCGCCTGGGCGCTATTAAGCAGACTTTCGGGAATGCCCGTATCCGGCATTTCCTGAACCTCTTCAATAACTCTGGCTGATGTTTCGACCAATCTGGTCCATTTATTCCCCGCAAAAGCATCATTCATAAAACAAAAACTGAATAAAATAACCGCGCTGAACAATATCCTCAAAACTTTCATATCCCCATCCTTTCTTTAGCTATTTATCAATGCCATTTTTTACAAATATACTTTCAATATCCTTAGAATCCTCTTTCAAACCGACAAGGTCTGCTCTAACAAATTAAAGAACTCAGAAATATTTTTTAAGCACGTTCGGATCTCTACCTTCTTTCGCTATGGCCAGCATAAGAAGAAGCCTGGCTTTCGGTCCGGAAAGATCTCCGGCAAGTATGGCTCCTTCATCTTCCAGGGTTTTACCTCCACCTTTATCCCCATATATGGGTTCTACAGCGCCGTAATATACACGGCTTGATATAACCACGGCTATACCTTTACCAAGAGCATATTTGACGGCCTTATTAACATCGGCGTTGACATTTCCGGCCCCGACGGCCTCTATCACTATTCCGTCCACTCCGGAATCAACAGCCTGCCTCACAAAATCTCCTTTATCCCCGGCATAAGTGGATAAAAATATCACTTCCGGAAGTTTATCGGGCAGTGGCAGGTACTGTCTCCTTACACGTTCGTTGAAACGTATGACCTTTCCGCCGAAAATATATCCCAGATATCCTTTTTCTCCTGATTCAAAAGTCTGGACGTTCGTTGTCTGGGTTTTCCGTACGGCACGCGCGGAATTAACGTAACGGTTAAGCGTTACTGTCACACCCCATCCCCTGACGTTCTCCGCGGCTGCCTGGGTAACCGCACGCAATATGTTCCCCGGGCCGTCCGGGTCGGATGAAGAAGCATCGTTCATGGCCCCCGTAAAAACTATCGGTTTGTCACTATCCGTAGTAAGGTCCAGAAAATACGAACCTTCCGCCATAGTATCCGTTCCGTGTGTCACTACAACACCGGCGATATCGCTTCTGTCAAGTAATTAATTGACCGTTCTAGAGAGATCCGCCCACATACCAGGGGTCATATGAGAACTGTCGATATTACTGAAATTAAGTACTCCTATGTTAGCGACCTTCTTCAGTCCCGGCACCGCCTCGACAAGATCCGACCCGGATACCGCGGGCACCGCGCCGCCTGTCTTTGGATCGGTCTTCTCCGCTATGGTCCCCCCCGTTGTGACTACAGCCACCGTGGGCAACCCGGGGTCGTGCATAAATATTTCAAACTCTTTATCCGAGGCTATCGCGGTATTAACACCTGACAGCATCACCGCTACGGCCAACGCAAAGGCAACCATCGTTACTTTTATTCGCATATAATACCTCCTAAAGGTCATATAATACTAACGATAAGCGCTCCCCATATGGTAAGAAGCACGTTCCCGATAGCGTACGGCACAGTATATCCTATCACCGGAACGGTACTTTTAGAGTCGTCTTTAATCGCGTTCATAGCCGCCGTACAGGTGCCGGCTCCGGTCATAGCCCCGAGTAAAAGGACCGGGTTCAACTTGAGCAGATATAATCCGAACAGCCAGGTGAGAATATGCGGGATACATGTCAGGCATATCCCGGCGGCAAATATCGATATACCGGACTGTCTTATCGCCTCGAACGCCCTCGGGCCCGCGGCTATCCCCACACAAGCTATAAAAAAGTTCAAACCCAGATCTGAGAAGACCCATTGTGTAGCCGTAGGCAGATATCCCCATATGGGCCTTACCGATCTAAGCCAGCCAAAAAAGAGACCCGAGACCAGAACCCCTCCACCGACACCTAATGTCAGAGGAACTCCGCCGAGATTGATGGAACACAGCCCCACAAGCGTTCCCAGTATAATACCAAGGCTGACCATCACAAGATCGGTAACCGTGGTCGGCCTTTCCGCGTACCCTATCTCACCGGCGAATCTCTCTATATCCTCACGCACACCTATTACGTTCACGATATCGCCCCGGTGGATCTTGAGCCCCGGAGCTACGGGAAGTTCATGCCCCTGCCTTGTAACGCTGCGTAAAAAACACCCGTGTCCTACGGAGGAAAATATCTCGTTCAGTGTTTTACCATCATATTTTTTACTGGTAAGACATACTCCCAGTATTTCTCCGACAAGTTGTTTAAGCACATTATCATCACATTCCGGGCCGATAATATCTCCAGCTTTGAGTATAAGTGAACTTAACCCGGTTACGACCAGAACATCACCTTCGTCCAGAGTAGTCCCCCCCGAAAGATCAGTTATGATATTGTCTCCTTTTTTTACGCGCGAAACCGACACCCTGCAGGAGAACATCGCTTCCACCTCACTTACCGTCTTACCCGCTATGTCTTTTTTCTCTACCCTGTAGGCCCGGGGCACGACCAGTTTTGCCCAGTGAAAAGCTTCTACAGTCTCCGGGGCCGTAAGTGAACCTAGTTCCTCTTCCGCTTTTCGGGCGTATGCCGGAAGATCCATCTTCCAGCAAGCCACAAGAACCTTAAGGAGTATTATCAGGCCCGCCGTACCGAAAATATATGTCACCGCGTAAGCGACGGCAATATCCGATTTAAGGTCAATAACGGAAGTTACGCTCCCGCCTCCAAGTTTCTGTATAGCACCGCTGGCGGTCCCGATAACCGACGACTGGGTCAAAGCTCCGGCGACAAGTCCTCCGCTGTAACCTTTGTTAAGACCGAACAACTTGCTTAAGACTATGGCTGCTATAAGCGCCACGACGCAGAAAAAGATCGATATAACAACATATTTTATCCCGCCGCGTTTCAACCCTCCGATAAAATCAGGACCGACCTTATACCCTATAGCGAATATGAACAACCCGAACGAAACCGTTTTTATGAGCCCAAGGTCATACTGCGTCTTACCCAGAACCATCGCGCCCAGTACTATAGCTACCAAAAGCACGCTTGTTGTCGAACCCAGGGAAAAGTTTCCGAATTTCACTTTACCCAGAGCATACCCCGCGGCCAGAGCCCCGAAAAGAAGCAGTGAAGGGTTCGCGCGAAGAAACTGAAAAAAATTGCTTATGATCTCCTGCATTTCATACCTCCTTACTATTTCCCGTTATTTGGCGGACTGCCACTGGTTATGATATTCCTCCAAAAGTTCGCTTATGGCCTTGCCTATCTTCGCGTAATCCTCCTTGAACAGATTGGCCAGAGATACCCGTACGGACATCTCCGGAGCCGCGAACCCTCCTCCGTCCATGAGAACAACGTTTTTCTCCTTTGCCAGCCGCCACACAAAATCTATCGGCTCATGTGCGGACTCCATCCATTCCGCGAATTCCTCACTATATCTTTTAACTGATAGTTCTCGTATATCTATAGTCGTATAGTAACGGGCATAGCAAGGTGTATCCGGAGCTTCAACACCGAGCGAGTTGTAAAGTGTTTTGTATCTTTCAAGAACGATATCATGCATTTCTTTCTTGTAGAGATGACTTTCTGAATCAAGAAGCTCCTGCAGCGCGAAAAAGACCATCATCACCTGCTGTGGAGTAGAAAGACCCGCGGTATGGTTAAGCGCTACAGCTCTGCTATCAGCTACGAGACGGTCAATTATCTTTATCCCGTCCGGATCCGTACTTATTGATTCATAACGTCTATGGAGCCCTCCGCGCTGGTCTTTCGGTAAATCTGCTATCATTTTATCCATCACATTATCTTCATGTATACCTATTACACCCAGGCGCCATCCCGTGGCCCCGAAATATTTGGAGAACGAATAGACCAGTATGGTATTATGAGGTACT
>CAYMTI010000022.1:0-9223 GCA_964393315.1 uncultured Planctomycetia bacterium | reverse complement strand
CTGATAGAATTGCCGATCGTAACACCGTATCCTTTTTCAAAAGGTTCCGCAACAACTTTTCCGTAAGTCGAAGTATACGTTTTCTCATCGAAAGTTATCCTTTTGGGTAATTCAAAATTTTTTAATCTCATCCCCATCTAAAAATCCTCCTCTTAAACTCCTTGGCATTAATCCCCTGACAAGAGGGAACCATCGCGTCTTTTACTTAGAATACAACTCAACAATAAGGTTTTCCTCTATTGCCATACCCATATCTCCCTTAGTGGGCATTCTCGATATATCTATGGTAAGCTTATCAGAGGAAACTTCTATCCAATCCGGAACTATTCTGCCTCTATCTTCCAGTATTTTTATTTTTTCTTTTATATCCTTTATCTGCTCATCCTTTCCCGCCATCTCGATCTTTTCTCCGGGTTTGACTATATAGGACGGGATGTTTACCTTTTTCCCGTTGATCTTAACAAAATTATGCCTTACCATCTGGCGTGCCTGGGATCTTGATGCGGCGAAATTTGACCGGTAAACTACATTATCCAGCCTTCTCTCCAAAAGCTGCAACAATATCTCCCCAGTAGCTCCTTTTGCTTTTTCCGCTCTTTTAAAATAATTTCTGAACTGTTTCTCCAGCATCCCGTATATCCTTTTTGCCTTCTGCTTCTCTCTAAGCTGAATAGCATAATCAGAAGGGTTCCTGTTTCTCTGCTGCCCGTGCTGTCCCGGAGCGTACTGTCTTTTGATAAAACCGCATTTATCAGAAACGCACTTTGTCCCTTTAAGAAAAAGCTTTTCGCCTTCCCTCCTGCACAACCTGCACGAGGCCGTCAATCTTCTAGCCATTAAACCTGCTCCTTATTTGAATTTTATACTCTTCTTCTCTTTTTAGGCCTGCACCCGTTATGGGGTGTAGGTGTCACATCTATGATCTTTGATACATTTAATCCCTCTGCTCTTATACTTCTCACGCAACTTTCTTTTCCGGCCCCGGGCCCATTAAGAAAAACACTGACATCTTTAACCCCGTGCAGCTTAGCTTTTTTTACGGCGTCTTTGGCGGCTATACTTGCCGCGAAAGGAGTGGATTTTCTGGACCCCTTGTATCCAACGATTCCCGGAGAACTCCAGCAAAGGACTTTTCCCATATCATCCGTTACGGTAACTATAGTATTATTGAAAGTGGCATGAACGAACACTTTTCCGCTGGATACTTTTCTGATAATTTTTTTCTTTCTGGTTTTTGTCGTTTTCTTCGCCATCTGAAATTTCCTTTTTATTTTTTAGTTTTCCTGATACAGATATACTTTATTTAGCAGCTACTGTTTTTCTCATCCCTTTATCTTTGAACGCTCCAATAGTCCTTTTAGGGCCTTTACGGGGCCTGGCATTGGTCTTTGTCCTTTGTCCCCTTGCGGGTAAACTCCTTTTGTGCCTCCATCCTCTATAAGTACCTATGCTCATTAACCTCTTTATATTACCAACATTCATTCTTCTGAGATCACCTTCAACACGGTATTTATCCTGGATTATCTTTGTTATCGCTGAAATTTCCTGGTCATCCAGATCTTTTGCCCTTTTATCCGGCGCAATAGCTGCTTCTTTCAAGATCTTATTTGACGTTGTTAATCCAATTCCGTAAATATAAGTCAGAGCTGTTTCAACTCTTTTTTCTTTGGGTATATCTACACCAATTATTCTTGGCATCTCAACTCCTTGTTTGCATATTTAAAATTATCCCTGGCGCTGTTTGTGTTTCGGTTCTTTACATATAACCCTTACAACACCTTTTCTTCTCACTATTTTGCATTTAGCACACATTTTTCTCACACTAGGTCTGACTTTCACTTTACTGCTCCCTTTTTATTACTCTCCCTCTATCTAGATCATACGGTGATAATTCAACCGTTACCTTATCTCCAGGCACTATACGGATAAAATACATTCTCATTTTACCCGAAACATGCGCAAGAACTATATGGCCGTTATCAAGTTTAACTTTGAACATCGCGTTTGGCAGACATTCAACAACTTCTCCTACCGCTACTATCGCTTCTTCTTTTGGACTCATGTGATTATCTCCGCTTTTATATCTCCAACAATAACCGTATCTTCAAAATGGGCAGATAAAAGCCCGTCATCTGTTACGGCCGTCCAACCGTCTGCCAGTATCCTGACATCCCGGGTACCCATGTTTATCATCGGCTCTATCGCCAGCACCTGTCCTTTTTTCAATTCAGGGCCGGTACCCTTCTCTCCCCAGTTAGGTATCTCCGGCGGCTCATGTAGATGTCTTCCTACGCCGTGTCCTACAAACATCCTTACTTCCTTATATCCATTTTCCTCCGCCACTAACTGTACAGCATTGGAAATATCCCCTATTCGATTCCCGGCAACAGCTTTTTCTATCCCCGCCATAAGACTTTTTTGGGTGGTTTCTATAAGAGAAAGTGTCTTTCCGTCCACCTCTCCAACTGTATACGTCCTGGCCGCATCCGTGAAAAACCCCTCTTTTCTGACTCCGATATCGATCCCTATTATATCCCCTTCATCCAAGACTATCTCATCTGTGGGTATCCCATGAACGACAACATTATTCACAGACGCGCATATCGTCGAGGGGTACCCTTTATATCCCTTAAATGCGGGAACACCTCCTGATTTCCTTATAATGTCTTCAATATCTTTGTCAAGCTGTTCCGTGCTTATACCCGGCCTCACTGAAGTTTCCAACCAGGAAAAGACCTCTTTTATTATCTTTCCGGAACTTTTTATCTTTTCAATATCTTCGATATTAGTTAGAACTGTCATTTACCAGTCCCTCTTCCCGAAAAAGCCCGGATATTTCTCCAAAAAGCTTTTCGGCCGATAGATCCCCGTCGACTTCTTTCAAAAGTCCTTGCTCGGTGTAATAGTCAATAAGATCCTTTGTCCTTTCCTGATAAACATTGAACCGGTTCTTTACGGTTTCAATGTTGTCATCTTTTCTCTGTATCAACTGAACCCCGCACAAATCGCAAATTCCTTCTTTTGCGGGCGGCATATTCGTAATATGATAATTTTTACCGCATTCGGGGCAAACCCTTCTACCTGTCAACCTTTGAACCGCTACATCCTCGCTTGTCTTGAAATAAAGAACTACATCCAACTTCTTCCCGGCTGCTTTCAAAGCTTGGTCAAGAGATATAGCCTGATTTTTTGTCCTTGGGTATCCATCAAGTATAACCCCTTGCTGGGCATCGTCTTTCCCCATTCTTTCGATAACGCTTTTCGTGACTATCTCATCCGGGACAAGATCCCCTTTTACCATATATTCTTCTATGGTCTTACCTAACTCTGTACCTTCCTTAACCGTTTCGCGCAACATATCTCCCGTTGATATATGTTGCTGCGCATATGCTTTTGTCAACAGATCGGCCTGCGTACCTTTACCCGCTCCCGGAGCTCCCAGTAATACCATATTGAAAATCGACTCTGACATTATCCCAACCGTCCTTTCACTCTTCCCTTTTTCATGAATCCTTCATAATGTCTCATAAGCATATGAGATTCTATCTGACGCATAGTATCCAGTAAAACACCAACGACTATCAACAAACCCGTACCACCGAAAAAACTCGCCACAAGGAACGGTATACCCAACTGACCGTTTATGACAGTCGGAAGAACCGCAATAATGGTCAAAAATATCGCACCGGGTAATATGATCCTTGTCATTATAAAATCCAGATATTCGGCAGTTTGCCTGCCGGGTCTTATTCCAGGTACGAATCCCCCGTATCTTTTCATATTGTTGGCCATATCCACCGGATTAAAAGATATAGCGGCATAAAAATAACAAAAGAAAAGTATTAAAAGAGAATAAACAACGTAGTAAAGAGGCTTCCCCATCATAAGCGCGCTTGCTACCCCCTGAAGAGCCCTGTTCGGCACAAACCCTGCTATGGTGGCCGGAAAAAGTATGATCGATTGCGCGAAAATTATAGGTATAACTCCTCCCTGATTGACCCTAAGGGGTATATAGGTACTTTGCCCCCCGTATACTCTTCTACCCACAACACGTTTCGCGTATTGAATAGGGATCTTCCTTTGCCCCTGTGTTATCGTAACGACTCCAACTATAACCCCCACGAACATTACTGCCAGGAGAATAAGTTTAAAAGGATCTATTTGTGCCTGTCCGTATGTCCCGGGAGTAGCCAATGCCACCAGCTGTATCAAAGCGGACGGCAATCTGGATAAGATACCGGCGGTAATTATAAGAGATATCCCGTTACCTATACCTTTCTCCTGTATCTGCTCACCCAACCACATGATGAAAGCAGTCCCCGTGGTAAGTGTTATCACAGTAAGCAGTCTGAATCCCCATCCGGGGAAAGGCACTATTTCCATTCCCTGAAAATGAGCCGGATTTTCCAGCCAAAGAGCGATAAAGAACGATTGTATTATAGATAACACGACTGTACCGTACCTCGTATATTGAGTTATCGTTTTACGCCCCTCTTCTCCCTGGCGAGCAAGCCTTTCCAGCGCAGGTATAACCGTAGTTAAAAGCTGAAGTATGATCGACGCGGAAATATAAGGCATTATCCCTAATGCGAATATCGTAAGTCTTTTCATCGCGCCGCCAGAAAACATGTTCATTATACCGAACAAAGTCCCTCCCGAAGACCTGGCAAGATTATCAAAGAACTGAGCCAATCTAGCACCGTCTATCCCGGGAGTAGGAACAAACGCTCCTATTCGGTATATGGCTATTATACCCAGCGTAATGAGAACTTTCTTTTTTAAGTCCGGTATTTTAAAAATATTTGACAAAGCTTCAAGCATTTACTACTCCTTTACTAATTCTGCTTTACCACCGGCTTTCTCTATAGCATCTTTAGCGGCTTTTGAAAAATAATTCGCTTTGACCGTTATCTGCTTACTAAGAGAGCCTTTTCCCAAAACCCGGAAAGACAATCTTTTCTTCCTTAGCAGTCTGTTAGAGATAAGAAACTCCTTATCTACTACCGCTCCATCCGCGACCTTATCGCACTTCTGCAAAGTCCCGACATTGATAATATCCCATTCTTTGCGCCATTTATTGGTAAAACCTCTTTTCGGGAGCCTCCTTATCAGCGGCAACTGCCCTCCCTCGAAGCCGGGCGTATAACTTCCTCCGCCGGATCGCTGCCCCGACCCCTTATGCCCACGGCCCGAAGTCTTACCCTTACCGGAGCCTATACCTCTTCCTACTCTTTTACCCTTAGTTGCTATTTTTTTTGGCCGTCTTATATCCTCTAATTTTAAACCCATATCAACCTCTTCTTTTTAACCGTAATTTTGTAAAGCCATCCATAGTAGCCCTTATCACATTCAAAGAATTTCTCGATCCCAGACTTTTCGTAAGAATATTTTTTATTCCTACCGCGTCACACATGGCTCTTACGGCACTTCCCGCGATAACTCCGGTCCCGGGACCGGCAGGTTTCAGAATGACCCTGGAAGCTTTGAACTTCCCGATTATTTCATGCGGGATGGTATCTCCCTCAAGCTTTACGGAAACAAAATTCCCTTTAGCCTGAGCCGAGCCTTTCTTTATCGCCTCAACCACCTCGTTGGATTTCCCGAACCCTACGCCGACCTTACCGTTGGCATTTCCGATAACAACCATAGCGCTGAAAGAAAAGTTCTTTCCTCCCTTAACAACCTTTGAAACTCTGTTTATCTTAATAACACGTTCAATAAGCTCATTTTCGGATCTATCTTCCACCTGACGCTTAGGATCCTGCTCCTGTTCGGATTCCACAAAATCTTCACCTTTTTCAAGTGTCGTTTCTCCCGCACTAACAGCATCCTTTTCAGGTATTTCTGTGTCGGATAACTTTTCCTGCCGCTTTTCCATTTCTTTTTTTTCTTCTTCTGACATATCCTCTCCTACTTAAAATTGTAATCCGCCTTTACGGGCCGCCTCGGCCAAGGCTTTAACCACGCCATGATATTTATATCCGGCCCTGTCAAAAACAACTTTCTGCACTCCTTTTTCCAACGCCAACTTTGCGATCTTTTCCCCAACTTTGGAAGCATACACCACGTTTTTACGGGTTTTTTCCTTGCCGGCCAGGTCACTGGACGCGGTAGATACACCGCATATGGTTTTACTTTCAATATCGTTTATCACCTGCACATAAATATTTCTATTTGTCCGGTGAACACACAAACGGGGACGTTCCTCCGTCCCGTTGATCTTCTTCCTTATTGACTTCTTACGTCTTAATCTTCTTTTTATTTTTCCATCCATGTTCATACCCTTTTTTATTATGCTACAGTTTTACCCTGTTTTTGCCTTACATATTCGTTCTCATATCTTATCCCTTTACCCTTATACGGTTCCGGAGGATAAAAACCCCTTATTTCAGCAGCTACCGCTCCGACTTTCTGCTTGTCTATCCCCTTTACCATTATTTCCGTAGGAGAAGAAGTTTCAATAGTTATCCCTTCGGGCGGATCATAATTAACACTGTGAGAAAAACCTATATCCAGAACAAGAGTGTTTCCCTTCATCTGCGCCTTATATCCCACTCCATTGATCACCAGTTTTTTCTGAAACCCCTGAGCCAGGCCCGTTATAACATTCTGTATAAGGCTTCGGGTCGTCCCGTGTAGAGCCCTGTGCTGCCTGTTATCGGTGGGACGAATTATCTTAAGCACATTATTATCCAATTCAGCTTTGAAACCCACGGGCAGTTCATGCTCTATTGTTTTGCCTTTTCCATCTATCTTAATTATCAGATCATTGATCTCCACTTTTATCCCGCTGGGGATCTGTATCGGGTTATTTCCTACTCTAGACATCTATCTCAGCTCCTTGATATTACCAAATTTGACAAATTATCTCTCCACCTATACCCTGCTCTCTGGCCTGAGTATCGGTCAACAATCCTTTATTCGTTGAAATAATAGCTACCCCTACGCCCCCTAGTACGCTATGTACTTTCTTAACCGGAACATGTTCTCTCCGCCCGGACTTAGAGATCTTTTTCAACCCGCTTATTACCGGTAGCCCTTCCTCTGTATATTTAAGGTAAACCTTTATCTTCCCCTGTTTGTTATCTTCTATTTCCTGATAACTCTCTATAAACCCTTCTTTTTTGGCAATATCCAGTATCCCGATAAGCATATTGGACTTTTTGATAATGACCGTTTTTCGCCCAATTTTTATCGAGTTCCTCATCACTGTCAATTGATCTGCGACTAAATCTGTAACACTCATTTATTTTCTCCCTTTACTATTTGATTTTTCAATTCTTACCAGCTTGCCTTTCTTACTCCCGGTATTAAACCCTTGGAAGCAAGTTCTCTGAAACAGATCCGGCAGATATTAAATCTACGTAAATATCCTTTTTTCCTTCCGCAAACCTGGCATCTGGTTATAACTCTGGTACTGAATTTGGGTTTTCTTTTAGATTTCTCTATTAACGCTGTTTTAGCCATAATTTTCCTTTGTTTATCTTTTCACAAAAGGCATATTAAAATGTTTCAATAAAGCCATCGTTTCTTCTTTTTTCTTGCATGAGGTCACAAAACATATATCCATACCATGAGTAACAGGTACTTTATCCAGTTCCAATTCGGGAAATATTGTCTGTTCTTTTATACCCAAAGTATAATTCCCGTTCATATCGAAAGCCGAGGCAGAAACTCCTCTGAAATCCCTGATCCTGGGTATCACGAAATTTACCAGACGGTCCAGAAAATCATACATACGTTCCCGTCTTAAGGTTACCTTATAGCCCACAGGCATACCCGTTCTAATCTTAAAATTTGATATTGACAGCTTGGCTCTTGTCAATACAGGCCTTTGCCCCGCGATAACCGCAAGCTCATCTCTTATGGAATCTATCAGGTCTTTCTGCTGAGACAATTCCCCCATTCCTATATTGATCACTATTTTTTTCAACCGCGGCACCATTGATTTATTCTTATATCCGAATTCATCCATTAACTTCGGAATAACTTCACTATAATATTTCTTTTTTAGCCTTGACATCGGACAATACTCCCTTAAATGATTATTAAATTTTACAATACCTCTTTACAATTTTTACAATACCTTACCTTACTCCCGTCTTTAAGGATATCCATGCCTACCCTCGTTTTCGAGTTACATCCTTTACAGATAACAGCCAGGTTTGAAACGTTAACCGACGCTTCTCTTTGTATTATTCCACCCTGTTCATCCTGCCTTCTCTGCTTCTGATGTTTTTTCGAAAAATTAACGCCCTGAATTATTGCCCTGCCGTTTGCAGGAAGGACTCTCAGCACTTTCCCTGTCTTACCCTTATCCTTTCCAGCCAGAACCATCACATTATCATTTTTCTTTATACGAAGCATTTTCTTTTCCTCCTATATTACTTCGGGCGCCAGTGAAACGATCTTCATGAATTTCTTCTTTCTAAGTTCACGGGCTACCGGGCCGAAAACTCTTGTACCTTTCGGATTACCGTCTTTATCTATTATCACTACCGCATTACTGTCAAACCTGAGAACAGTACCATCCGGCCTTTTTATTGGATACGCAGTACGTACAATGACTCCTTTTACAACCGTACCTTTTTTTACTTCAGCCGTAGGGGTTGATTCTTTGATATTACAAGTTATCACATCTCCTATTTCGGCGTTACTTTTTCCTGATCTGCCGATAACCCCTATCATTGAAGCTTTCTTAGCCCCGCTGTTGTCCGCCACATCTAATCTAGTTCCCATAATTATCATGACATCTACCCTCTCTCTTCTTTCTTTTCAAGAATTTCAATCACTCTCCATGTTTTCCCTTTAGAAACAGGTCTGCACTCAATAACCTTCACAAGATCGCCCTCGGATGCCTGATTTTTTTCATCATGCGCTTTGATCTTGGAAAGTTCCTTGACAAACTTTTTATACAGCGGATGTCTTTTTCTTGTTTCTAAAAGCACGGTAACCGTCTTTTCCATTTTATCGCTGACAACAACCCCTACCAATGTTTTTTTATTAGGGCGATTACTTTTCACTAGACTTCTCCTTTAATATTGTATAACACCTTGCGATATCTTTTTTTATCTCTCTAAACCTGTTAGGTCTTTCAACTCTCCCGGTAGAAGCTTCTGCATTAAATTTAAATAATTGCTCTTTCAATGCAAAAACCTTATTTTCTATTTCTGCCACCGTCATATTCCTTATTTCGCCGCCTTTCATCAATGCTGCCACCCCC
>CAYMTI010000021.1:0-9360 GCA_964393315.1 uncultured Planctomycetia bacterium | reverse complement strand
GAGCTAAGAGAGCGGAGTTCAGGGAATATGCAGGGGGCAAACAAAAAATTAAATAAAACAAATCGTTATTGCCCTCAGGTTGAGATGGGGGCGTAAATAGACCAAACTCTCAAGGGCCAGCACAGAACTATGAAAGTTAAACTAAAGTGGAGGTATTATGTCGAATTTTTATAAAGGGAAGAGGGTATTGATAACAGGTGCCGACGGGTTTATGGGATCCCATTTGACAGAAAGATTGCTATCGGAAGGTGCCAGGGTTTCAGTATTTGTCCGGGGCAATTCGACTACCGGAACGACTCAATATTCCTTGAGAAATATTTCTCACGTAGCCGATGATCTTGAGGAGATTTTAACGGGGAATATAGGTAGTCCGGACGCTATGGCTCTGATAATGAAGAACCGGTCTCAGATAATATTTCATCTGGCAGCTGACGCGTATGTCCCTAATTCTTTTAACCATCCTTTGGAAGTACTGGAAACAAATCTTATGGGTACGATCAATGTACTCCACGCGGTCAAGGAAAGCGATGATATCAAAAGGGCGGTTTGCACGTCTTCAAGCGAGATATATGGTATGACGCTGGGCGGGTCTATAAATGAAGAGCATCCGCTGTATCCGTCCAGTCCCTATGCTGCCAGCAAAGTCGCGGCAGACAGATATTGTTATTCTTACTGGAATACATATAAGATACCGGTAAGCATTATACGTCCGTTCAATACTTACGGTCCGAGGCATACATATGACGTTATACCGAAATTTATTGAATTAGCACTTGACGATAAGACTTTGACCGTTCACGGGGACGGTCTTCAGTCCAGGGACTTCACATATGTTGATGATATGATAGACGCTTTTATGATGATGGGAAGCCACGATAAAGCAATTGGAAAAGCGGTTAATTTCGGTACGGGAAAGGCTATAACTATAAACTATATAGCTGATAAGATAATGGAGATCTCCGGTTCGTCGTCTGAAATAGTTCATACAGAGGACAGAATGTCTCAAGTGCCTAAACTTTTATGCGATTATTCCCTGGCAAAAGAGCTTTTCGGATGGGAACCCAGGGTATTTATAGACGAGGGATTGAGGAGGAATATCGAATGGGTGAAGACAAACAGGTAGAAAAAATACATCCGACAGCAATAATTTCTGATTCAGCTGTAATAGGAAAAGGCACCGTTATTTGGGCTTATGCCCAGGTAATGGACGGTGCCAGGATAGGTGAAAATTGCGTAATAGGCAACGGTGTTTATATTGACAGAAATGTCAAGATTGGTAATAACGTCAAAGTGCATAATAAGTCTTGTATATATAACGGAACAGTTATTGAGGACGATGTTTTTATAGGCCCTCATGTTTGTTTTACGAATGATAAATACCCCGTTTTCGATAAGACGCGGGAGCTTAAAGGTATTTCATGGAAAGTCGGGTCAGGTTCAAGTATCGGGGCTAATGTTACGGTACTTCCTGATGTTAATATCGGTAAAAGAGTCAAAATAGGAGCTGGGAGCGTTGTAACAAGAGATGTTCCTGACGGAAAAGTTTTTTATGGTAATCCCGCGCGCGAGCGGGAAACATGTTAAAGGGATGGACTTTGTGAACCATGTATATAGGGGGAGATATGGACGCGCACAGAGCGCTTTTAAGTACGGAATCTGTTAAGGCGAACATGTGGTTATTGAATTCCGGGATACAAAATGACAAAGGTTCTTCAGCCGGAGGATTCAATTCATGGTTAGATCTTGAAAAAAAGAGTTATTCTTATGTATATTCAGAGATCACCGGTTACGGTATCACATCTTTATTGTTCCTTTTAGGATATTTCGGGAAAGAATTTTATGTCCAAAAGGCTTTTTCGGCATATAAATGGTTGAGTGAGATAGCCATGGATGAATGCGGCGGCGTAAGAACAAGAGATTATTTTACCGATATGGTTGGGTCCGAGCATTATTCCTTTGACAGCAGGAACATCTATGCCTTTGATAACGGTATGGTGCTTTACGGGATAATTAATCTTTACAGGAAAACAGGGGAAAGACCTGTCTTGAACCTGGCTCTCAAAATAGCCGATTTTCTTATTGATAAGATGCGGAAGGATGACGGATCATTTTTTGCTATTTATAACAGCGAAACGGGGGAAAAGATAGATGTTCCCGATAAATGGTCCACACAAAGTGGGAGTTTCCATTCCAAACTTGCCCTGGGTTTTACTGATCTTTATGATGTGACAAAGGAACAGAAATATGCCGACGTTGTTATCCGCCTGTGTGAGTCATCCATGAAATTTCAGGACGAGTCGGGACGTTTCATCACGGACAGGAAAGATAAGTCCACGCACCTTCACCCGCATTCATATTCAGCCGAAGGCCTTTTGTACGCGGGAAGGTATTTCGGAGTAAAAGATCTAATTGATAGTGCCGATATGGCCGTAAAATGGTCTTTATCTTCCGTCCGGGAAGACGGAGGGATACCCAAGAAGTTCGGTGAAGAAGGTTTTATTCCCTATTATAGATCTGACATTCTCGCTCAAACATTGAGATTGAGTTCCGTGCTTTTCAGCATGGGAAGATTAGGGGAAGAATATCTGAATATACTTAAAAAACTAAGAAAATGTCTTGTCAGTTTTCAATATAGATCGGAGGATTCTCAGGATGGAGGTTTTTATTATGGACATACACTTGATGGCAGAAAAAGAGATCATTTGAACTCATGGTGTACTATGTTTGCCCTGCAGGCTCTGGTCATGTATGATGAATGTGTCGTGAAGGGACAAGAGAAAAATCTGGAGTGTTTTATTTAAATGAAACTAGCTTTTATTTTCGGGACCAGGCCGGAGATCATCAAGATGAGTCCGGTAATAAGGAAATGTATAGAAGAAGATATTGATTTTTTTTCCGTGCATACAGGACAGCATTACACCCATAGCATGAGCAGGCTTTTTCTGGAAGAACTTGAACTGCCCGAACCGGATTACAATCTCAAGATCAGATCAAAAGCTCCATACAGACAGGGAGATCACACCGGGAGAATGATGGCGGAGCTTGAAAATATCGTTTTAAAAGAGATGCCTTCGATTGTTCTTGTACACGGAGATACTAATACAACACTGGCTGGCGCGCTTGTTACGTCAAAGATATCCACTACCAGGTCGTTCACCGGGTTTGATATAAAACTTGCCCATGTGGAGGCAGGTTTGCGAAGTTATGACAGGACTATGCCCGAGGAAATAAACAGGGTTATTGCGGATCATTTGTCGGATTATTTATTTGTTCCTACTCCGAACGCAGAAAAAACAATCCTTGGCGAGGGGATATCACATAATAAGATATCTATAACGGGGAATACGATAGTTGACGCATTACAGTATGGTCTGCGGACAGCTGAGAAAAAAAGTGATTTTCTGGATCGCAACAAAGTTAAAAAAAGGGAATTTCTTTTGTTGACGCTTCATCGGCAGGAAAATGTGGATGAGGGAAAAAGGCTCATGGGAATAATAGAAGGGGTCGAACGCGTTTCCTCTGAGTTAAAGAAGCCTGTTATATTCCCGGCTCATCCCAGGACGGTCAAGATGTTCGAAAAATTCGGCATTTCGTTGGGGAAGAACATAAAACTTATAGATCCCTGCGGGTTTTTGGAATTTCTTCAGCTTGAAGCTAACGCTGAGATGGTTTTTACCGATTCCGGAGGTGTACAGGAAGAGGCATGCGCTTTAACGGTACCATGTGTTACTCTTAGGACTTCTACTGAACGCCCTGAGACGGTAGAGACGGGCGCGAATGTTGTTGCGGGAGTCGTTCCCGGCGACATTTTTAAGGCGGCGGCCAAAATGGCCGCGAATAAAAGAAAGTGGAAAAACCCTTTTGGAGACGGAACATCGGCCAAAAAAATATTGAACGTATTAAAAAAGAACGGTAGATGATGAAAATAGCTTTTTTTGTATATCCGTCGGCTTTCCAGAATAAAGGCGGAGGGGAAATACTGCTTGAGAAGACTGAGCAATATCTGTTGGACAAGGGGATAGAGGTTATAAGGTTCGATACCTGGAATGATAAGATAGAGGACTTTGATATACTTCATGTTTTTGGTTCGGTTAAAGAATGTCTTCCGCTTATGTGTGTAGCCGGAGAAAGGGGCACAAAAGTAATATTGGAATCTATCTTCTGGTCGGATTTTCGCAGAGCTTTTAACGAGTATGGTCCAGTATTGAAAAGATCAGAAATGGTGCTAAGGCACTTTGTAAAAGTGGCTTTTCCTTTTTTTCCCTCAGCGAGGAAAAAAATGTTTGAGGTGGCTGACCTTATTTTCCCGAATTCGCATAACGAGGGTGTCCAGATATCACGGTTATTCAATATTCCCATGAAAAAGATGTTCGTGATACCTAATGGTGTGGATAATTCTTTTTCAGACGCTGTTCCGGGTCCTTTTATCGAAAAATACGGATTGAAGGATTTCGTTCTGGGAGTGGGCCGCATAGAACCGCGTAAAAATCAGCTAAATCTTATAAAAGCAGTGAAAAACATAGGTACGGAGCTGGTCTTGATAGGGGATGCTGTTTCTGGATATGAATGGTACCGGGATCTTTGTGTTAAAGAAGCGTCCGAAAGGGTGCATTTTATCGATAGCTTGCCTCATGGGTCAGATATGCTGACTTCCGCCTATGCTGCCTGTGATACATTTGTTCTACCCGGATGGTTTGAGACTCCAGGTCTGGCGGCTCTCGAAGCCGCTCTGGCTGGGGCCAAAATTATCGTTACGGACGGGGGAAGCACAAGAGAATATTTTGGGGATAAAGTCCTGTATATCGAGCCGCATAAACCCAGGGACATCAAAGGTAAAATAAAAATGTCGCTTGCGGATACAGCAACGGATGATCTAAAGAAAATGATCCAGGAAAAGTATCTGTGGCAAAATGTAGCTGAGAGAACGGTCGAGGGATATCGTAAAGTGCTGTCTATGTAAGTTTATAACAACGCGGCATTCAGGATGTTGTTTACTGCGGGGAGCATTAAAAATTAAAGAATGAGATATGTTTTCAAAAAAAAATGGCTTATCCTGAGTATATCGATACTGGACACCGTGGGATATTTATTATCGGCGATCATAAAGATATTCAAAAAGAAAAACGTACGGGGCAAACCAGAAAAAATACTGATAATAAGACTTGACCATATAGGTGATGTTGTTCTCGCGAACTGTGTTTTCAAGCCTTTAAAAAATTATTATCCTGAAGCCAGGATAAGTTTTTTGGGGGGGGATCCGGCTTCTGATATAATAGAAGGGAATCCTTATGTCGATGAGGTAGTAAGATTTAATGCTCCATGGTTTGAGCGCGGACAGGAAAGGACATCATCCTGGATAAAGGGTTTTTTTGCTCTGATAGCACTGCTGAAAAAAGGCGGATATGACACTGTTATCGATCTTCGGGGAGATATACGGCATATTACTGCAATGTCCATAGCCGGCATAAAGAACAGGATAAGTTACGGGATAACAGGCGGAGGGTTTCTTCTTACTTGTAATGTGAGATATGACAGGTTACAGCATGAAGCGCTCAAAGATCTTAAGCTTTTATCCGCTATAGGGATAAAGGAAAAAAAGGCGAATATAGAGATCTTCTACGATAAAGAAGAACTTGCCTCAGCTGATTTAGTTAAACGATCGGCCGGGTTGGTGGGGCCTTACGCTGTGATACATGCTGTTGCCGGGCAGGATGAGAAGATGTGGAGCATAGATAATTTTTTTGAGGTTACAAGATATGTCCGCGACATAAAAAAGCTATTGCCGGTTTTTATCGGATCTGCGAAAGATAAGATCTTTATACATGAGATAATAGGTCTTTTAGCAGGAGGCGCCGTTGATCTCTCGGGTAGCACCGGACTTAAGATAACCGCAAAGTTGATAGCGGATGCAACGTTATTTATAGGCTTGGATTCCGGCCCTGCCCATATTGCGTCGGCTACAGATACACCGTCCATAGTTCTGTTCAGCGGTATAAATAGCTTGGATCAATGGGCGCCCGCGGGAGAGAACATAGATATTATTTCGCCCGGGGAAAACAGGAATCTTTCCGAAGTAACTTCGGAAGAAGTTTGCCGGGCTATAGATAAAAGGATAGGCATAAAAATTGCCGGGAAGGATAAAATATGAAAATAGGATTTGACGCTCGAATGCTGGATTGTTCCGGCATAGGAAGGTATGTAAGGTCGCTTCTCGACGAGATGCTTCCGCTTGCGGGTGAACATGAATTTACGATCTTTGGGGCTCCTTCGGCCATTGAAAAATATTCAGGTTTTGATAATGTTGTCACGGTTAAATGGGATCCGCCAATATATTCCATAAGGGAGCAGATAGGGCATCCCTTTAACAATATTGATCTTGATATAGTTCATTTTCCCCATTACAACATTCCTTTATCCTGCCGTAAGAAAATGGTTGTGACTATTCACGATCTGATACATTTATTGTGCCCCGAGGGGGATTTTTCTCTACCGGCTCGGGTATACGCGAGATTCATGATAGGTAAAGCTGTAAAGAAAGCTGAAAGGATCATATCCGTATCCGATAGTACTTTCAACGATCTTGTTAAAATGTTCGGAGATAGATATAAAAAAAAGATAAAGATCATACATGAAGCAGCGGGTAAAGAGTTTATCCGGGTGGAAAACGAGGATAAAAAACGGGATATTTGTAAAAAATACGGCCTTTCTGATAATTTAATACTTTATGACTGGAATATTAAAACTCATAAAAACTTAAAAACTCTTTTTAAAGTATACGCCAAGCTCAAAAAATGGGGGATACCGCATCAGCTTGTGATCGTGGGAAAATGGGATGAAAAGATGAAGGATCTTAGAGTGAATATAGATGATGAAAGCATAAAATATCTGGGGCAGGTACCGACGGAGGATCTTATAACTCTTTACAGTATTTCCGGAGTTTTGGTCCATTTGTCCCTGTACGAAGGGTTTGGACTTACGATATTGGAAGCGATGAAATGTGGATGTCCCGTGGTTACCACCGCGGTTTCAAGTCTGCCTGAAGTGGCGGGCCAGGCCGCTTTTTATGTTTCTCCGATGGAAATTGGACAAATAGCCGATACAGTGTATAATGTACTGGCGAATGAAGCTTTTCGCAGGGAAATGTCAAATGCCGGCATAGAACGGTCTCGAGTCTTTTCATGGGAAAGGGCGGCAAGAGAGACTTTAGAGATATATAAGAAGGTAAAATAAGTATCGGGTATATCATGATAGAGAACGCAAAGGTAGCTTTGGTTCATGACTGGCTTACTGGTATGAGAGGAGGGGAAAAATGTCTTGAGGTTTTTTGTGAGCTTTTCCCTGAAGCTACGGTATTTAGCCTTATTCATAAAAAAGGTAGTGTGTCCCCGCGCATTGAGAATATGGAGATCAAAACCTCTTTCCTTCAGAAAATACCCGGGATCTTCGATAAATACAGGAATTTTCTTCCCCTTTTTCCTCGAGCGATCGAAAGTTTCGATCTTACGGGATATGATCTTGTCTTAAGTTCAAGCCATTGTGTAGCCAAAGGGATAAAACGTCCAGAAGGAGCTTTTCATATATGTTACTGTCATACTCCGGTAAGATACGCATGGAGGTTTTTTGACGAATATTTTTCAGAGGAGCCCTTTCTAAAAAAATGGTTTATTACACAGGTCGTGAAAAATCTTAAAGAATGGGACCTGAAAGCGAATAGCCGTGTGGACCAGTTTGTCGCGATCTCCGAATATATAAGTAGAAGGATAAAAGATTGTTATAAAAGGTCTTCAGATGTTATTTATCCTCCGGTAGCCGCGGAATCTTTTTTATTGAGCCGAGAGCAAGAGGATTATTATCTTATAGTTTCGGCTTTGGTCCCATATAAAAGGATAGATCTGGCCGTTAAAACTTTCGCGTTGAACGGTAAACCTTTGATTGTTGTGGGAACAGGGTCCGATAGCGGCAGGATAAAAGACCTGGCGCGTAACGTTGAGAACATTACGCTTAAGGGGTGGGTCGGCCCAGTTGAGCTTAAAGACTATTTTTCAAAATGTAAGGCTCTGATCTTTCCGGGCGAGGAAGATTTCGGTATAGTCCCTCTTGAGGCCCAGGCCTTCGGTAAACCCGTCATAGCTTATTCAGAAGGGGGAGCTACGGAAACGGTTATTCCTTTTCGCGAAAACGCGGGGGATGCTGGCAATCCCCCTACAGGTGTTTTTTTTGACGAACAGTCTGTAAGTTCCCTGGACGGTGCTATAGACATTTTCGAGAAGAACATAGAGGTTTTTTCTCCTGAGAGGATAAGAGAAAATGCTTTGAGATTCGGCAGGGAAAGATATAAAGTGGAGATAGAGAAATATGTTATCGATAAATGGAATGATTTCAAAACTGCAGAGGTTAAGTCATGAAAGTACGAAATGATTACAGACTCAGCATTATACTGGCTTTAGGCGATATGCTGATCATAAATATAAGTCTGATAATATCGTATTTAGTGCGATTCCATGCAGGATTATTTCCTGTAGTATATGGTATACCGGAAATGTCGAATTATTTTAAATTGCTTCCCATGTTGACCATTCTTTTGCTTTTCCTGATGCGTTCCGAAAAATTGTACTCAATAAGAGGGCGTCTTTCCATTGTGGACGAGTTTTTTACGATAGTCAAGGTGTCCAGTATGGGAGTACTTCTTTTTATGGCCGGGACTTTTCTTTATCGTGAATTCTCATATTCGAGAGGTATGCTGTTTATCCTCTGGGTATTTCTTATCCTTCTTCTGGGAACATGGCGTTTTATAGTTAACAGAATAAGGTTTTCTATCCGAAAAAGAAACGGGAAGGACCGTAATCTTCTCATTATCGGAGAAGGGAATATAATCGAAAGATTGATATCACATATTGCTTTCGATCCTCATTGGGATTACCGGATTAAAGGTGTTTTGAGCGTGAGCGGTAATGGGAAGAAGACAATAAATAATATACCCGTGCTTGGACAGTTGACCGATCTTCCCGGCGTGCTTGAGGCTAATAACATAGAAGCGGTTATTTTAACCGAAATAGATATGCCCAGAGCGATCGTTATGAATATAATCATGGAGTGCGAGAAACGGATGGTTGAATTCCGATTGGTAGCGGATCTTCTGGGTATGGTAACCTCACAGGTCGATATGAGGACTATAGACGGGATACCTCTTCTGGGCCTTAAAGAATCTCCCCTGTCCGAGGGGTATAATCGTGTCATTAAAAGAGCCTCGGATGTTATTTTATCCGCCGTCGGGCTTGCGGTGTTATCGCCCTTACTTTTTCTAAAAGCCTTTCTTGTTAAAATATCTTCCCCCGGGCCGGTTTTTTACCTTCAAAAAAG
>CAYMTI010000020.1:0-9508 GCA_964393315.1 uncultured Planctomycetia bacterium | reverse complement strand
ATCCCTTAAACAGAGATATGTTTTGAGGTTGTTATAAATGTCCCGAAATGGTCTCGAACTTTCAAGATCTTTTGTTTAATCAACCCATACATTACTCCCCGATCTGCCTGTCCTGAGCGAAGAAAAGACCGGGATATCCAGATAAGGGTTAATACTGAGACGCCTCATAGGTACGTCCGCCTTAAAAGGCGGAGTATTACGGCGCCGAATGTATCAATTTCCTATCGTCTTGTTATGATAGATATTACTCTTCCAGCTTTTTATGTTTCACGACTTTCGCTTTAACCATATAAATAACATCTTCAGCTATATTCGTAGCATGATCACATATTCTTTCAAGATGTCTTGCAACCAATAAAAGCGGGACCGCCCTTATAGATGTCTTGCCATCTTTTACCATATACTCATTTATCAGCTCTTCCTGGATAGCATTCCTGAATTTATCAGCTTCCGGATCAGAAAATATGACATCTTTAGCTTTGTTCTTATCTTTCTCAACAAAAGCATCGATTGAATCTTTTACCATTTTTTGAGCTATTTTTGAAAGCTTAGGAATGTCTATTAATGGCTTAAGCAGAGGCTGATCAGCTGTTTCCACAACTCTCTCCGCGATATTTACGGCCAAATCGGCTATTCTTTCGAGCTCAGCGTTTATCTTCATCCCTGTTGTGATGAATCTTAGATCTCCCGCTAGTGGCTGTTTTAAAGCTAACAATTCAATAGCGTGCTCTTCTATAACATTCTCAAGCTCATCGACCCTGGCGTCATTCTGAATAACACTATTCGCCATATCCTTATCCCTGCTCTTCAAGGCTTCGGTAGATTTAATAATTGCTTCTTCGGCCATAGTAGCCATTTTCAATAAATTTGTATTCAACATCGTCAAATCTTTATCTAAATGCCTTTCCATCATTGTTAACCCCTTTGTGATTTTGATTACCCGAACCTTCCGGTTATGTATTCTTCTGTTATTTTTTTCTCCGGGTTAGTAAATATTTTTTGTGTTTCATCATACTCTATTAACTCCCCAAGCATGAAAAACGCAGTATAATCGGAAACTCTTGCTGCTTGCTGCATATTATGTGTTACTATTATTATGGTATATTTTTTTTTCAATTCCTGAATAAGTTCTTCTATCTTCGCTGTCGCCGTAGGATCAAGTGCGGAAGCCGGCTCGTCCATTAACAGAACTTCCGGTTCTATGGCTAAAGCCCTGGCTATACACAATCTCTGCTGCTGCCCTCCCGAAAGGTCAAAGGCACTTGCCTGGAGCCTGTCTTTTACTTCTTTCCATAAAGCTGCCCCGTTCAAACTCTCTTCTACTTTCCTCTCAATATATGCCTTATCCTTGACTCCGTTTACACGCAAACCATAAGCAACATTATCGAAAATAGATTTCGGAAATGGATTTGACTTCTGAAAGACCATGCCCACACGTCTTCTTAATTCTACCACATCCATATTTTCGCTGAAGATATTTTGACCGTCCATCAGCATAGTACCTGTAGCCCTTGTCCCGGTGATGGTATCATTCATGCGGTTAATGTTTCTTAAAAATGTGGATTTTCCGCAGCCTGAAGGCCCTATTATTCCAAGAACTTTATTACCATATATATTCAAGGTAATATCTTTTAAGGCATGCTGGTCCCCATAATAAAAATTGAAATCTTTTACCTCTATCTTTGTGTTGTACATTCTACTCCTTCTTCCTCTTTCTTAACTTATATCTCAAGACAACAGCAAACATGTTCATCGAACAGATCAAAACTATTAATACAAGCGCTGTAGCGTACGCAATAGGTCTGACCGTCTCTATTGCATGATGCTGTGTGGCCATAATATACAAGTGATACGGCAGTGCCATAAATTGTTCAAATAATGATTTCGGCAAAAATGGCAGAAAAAAGGCCGCACCCGTGAAAAGTATTGGTGCTGTCTCCCCTGCTGCACGAGCTAGTCCTAATATAGTTCCCGTTAACATTCCTGAAACAGAATAAGGTAAAACATTTGTTCTTATTGCCTGCCATTTTGTAGCGCCAAGGGCCAAAGCTCCATCCCTGTATGATTGGGGCACGTTTTTCAACGCTTCCTCACTTGCAGTAATAGTCCAGGGGAGCGTCATAAGACCCAATGTTAGTCCTGAAGCAAGCACACAGGTACCAATACGCATCAACTGTACAAATAAAACCACTCCAAAAAGACCGTACACAATAGAAGGAACTCCAGAAAGGTTCCTTATCGACATACGTATGATCCGGGTAAACACATTATCATCCGCATACTCATTAAGATATACCGCACATCCCATTCCAAGTGGAACCGCAAGAATAGCAGTTAGTATTGTTACAAAAAAAGTACCAACTATCGCCGGAAAAATCCCACCTTCTGTCATTCCATTTTTTGGCGGCTGAGTAAGAAACGTCCAACTTATCGTCCCAATACCTTTACTAACAATATCAAAAAGTATTAACAAAAGTATCATACCTACTACTCCTACGCATAAGCGTAATATCCAAAACCCTAATTGTTCTGTTATCCTTTTTTTGTTCATGCTCTTTTTCCCTGATATTTATGTAAGATTATATCTGATATCATATTTACGCAAAAAGTTATAATAAAAAGAACAAGCCCCACTGCAAATAATGCATAATAATGTGTTGTATAATACGGCACCTCTCCCAATTCAATAGCTATAGTAGATGTCATTGTCCTCACAGAATCGAGATAACTTCTTGGCATTGCTGGTGCACATCCAGTCGCCATAAGAACTATCATTGTCTCGCCGATAGCTCTTCCCATGCCAAGCATACAAGCAGCAATTATACCCGATATGGCTGCCGGAATCTTTACCTTGATAACCGTTTGCCATCGTGTAGCTCCAAGAGCCAATGATGCGTCAGAATATGTTTTGGAAACACTGTTAAGAGCATCTTCAGATATACTTATTATCGTTGGTAGTGCCATAATACCCAGCAAGATCGATCCGTTTGCTGCATTCAATCCGTTTGGTAATCCGAATGTCTTAGAAATAAGCGGCCCCACAAATACTATTCCAAGAAAGCCTATGACAACAGATGGAATACCTGCAAGTATTTCAATAATAGGTTTTACTATTTCTCTTACTCTGGGACTTGCCACATCTGAAAGATAAGCCGCGGTCCCTATCCCTATGGGCACAGCAAAGAGAAGTGCTCCGACAGTTACCATAACAGTGCTTACCAGCATTGCCCCTATTCCATATGTTTCTTTCACATAAGAAGTCGGATTCCAATTAGAACTAAAAAGGAACTCTTTTATATTGATTTCCTTGAAAGCCGGTATTGCGGTAAATATAAGAAGCGCGAATATACCTATTAATATCAGGACTACTAAAAGGCCATTAAACAAAAAGAGGCTATGAATAAGTTTTTCTTTTATCTTCACTATCCATAGCCTCCTTGTTTTATGTTTTATATACCGACACTCTTTTTATTAAAGTCTTCGTATTCTTTAGGTATAGGAAAAAATCCTTCATCTTCTACTATCTTTTGTCCTTCCGGACTTATTTCAGAAAGAAGAAAATCCCTGACTGCACCTGTGGGTGTACCATTTATATACTGATTAAGAGGTCTCGCTATAGGATATTTACCGCTTTTTACATACTGTGAGTTGAGCGGACTGGCATAATCTGCTCCTGGATATGCCGCTACACTCACTACATTTAGATCTGTAGCTTCTTTTACATATCCTACACCAACGTAGCCTATTCCGGATTTATCATGTCTGACTGCTTCAACTATCTGTGAATTACCATTCATCCTTTTCATCCTTTGAGAATAATCCCCCTTTAGCACAACATCTCTAAAAAAAACGAATGTTCCGGAATTGGATTGCCTCCCATAGAGTGTTATGGGAATATTGTCACCGCCTAGTTCGCTCCAATTTTTAACTTCGCCTCTAAATATTTTTCCTATCTCATCCATTGTTAATTTTGTCACAGAGTTATTTCCGTTAACGATCACACTTAGCCCATCCATTGCTATAACAATTCGCTTAGGGGTTATCCCCAAAGAATTGGCTCTGGTAATCTCTTTGGGTTTCATGTTTCTTGAAGCATCAGCAATATCACACTTATTGTTCATAAGAGCGGCTATCCCTGTGCCTGATCCACCCCCGGTTACAGCTATATATTTCCCGGGGTTTTTCTCCATGTAGACTTCACTCAACTTCTGCACCAGGTTAATCAGGGTATCAGATCCTTTAATCTGGATCATATTTTTCGCCTGAAGATTGCTGGCACCCAAACATAAAGCTAAAGCGAACATTACGATTATTTTGGTGTATTTTTTCATCATTAACTCCTTCTTTTCTCACTAATATTACTATTTTTCTGTTTCATAATTATTACGCTTATGTGAACTTCTTGTGAACTTAAAACTTCGTCTTCACATCAAACTGCAGCAGCTGATACGCCTCATCAAATTCTCCCGCGTTTCTTAAGTCAAGGGGCTTGCAATAGTAATATTTAGCGCTAAGTACAGTATTTTTCAAAAATGCGTATTCAATACCGAAGACAGGACCGTGCCCATTTGTTCCCCCAGCCCTGGGCTGTCCACTATCCATAAACCCATAGAAGTCTGAATCCGGCATAAAGTCCGGCAAAGCGTCTCTCTGTATGGCTCTATATTCCCCATAAATTTTCCACTGACCCGGTTTTTTAGGTTTTTTTGTCCCCAGGTATCCGCCAAGCATCCAGGCAAACTTCTGTGTAGCGGCATTTGCCGTATTCGCGATAAAATCAGCATACAAACCATGTCCGACTTCCCATTCAAAAGTTCTCTTGCTGTCATATTTAATCAAAAAATCCACCATATCGAAATCGGTTTTATACGATCCATTCTCATATGAATTTGTTCCTGAAGCTCCAACATAATTAGGACCGTTAGGATTTTGCTTTACATGTGAGGCGTCATAATAAGCAACTCCGATATTTAATTTTGATCCCCACTCCGGATTAACATCCATTTTTAATCCTGCCTGGATTACAAACAGTAATGGATCATCCTGAAACCTGCTTAATTCATCCAGCCATAAAAATCCAAAATTACCATATACATTCGCAGGAAGATCTCCTATATTAAATGTCGGTGTCATATATTGCGCCGCAATTCCCGCGGGACATATGTCACCATCCCATAAGAGAGCTGTTTTTTCTAACGGGTTTTTAAATTTACCAAGCCATACTGCACCTTCGCTCGCAATATCTTTCGGCAACTCGGGCGTCCATTTAATGTAATAAGCGTCAAGCCTGAAATCCTGTGTTTCCCAACCATCATCCAGTGTCTGGTTTGTTGACCTGGGATCATTTCCTCCGGTAACCGCGTATATGCCCGCGGAAACCTGCTCATTAACTTTCCCTTCAATTCCAAGTCTTGCTCTAACTCTATTACGTATTCTTTGATGCGCTGGACCCAGGCCCTTACCCCATTCCACTTGTGTCCTAAACCTTGCGTCTCCCTTTATCTTTATCCTTTGGGTCCACGAAGGCGCCGTAATGGCTTTATTCTGCGCAAGTTCTTTTGCTGCTTCTTCTTTCGCGTCAGCTTTTAGTATTTGTCCCTCATAGGGAGTTAGTATGCCTTTTTCCACTAATTTGTTAACAAGCACATCCATCTCGCCGGCAAATGCCTGCCCCAGGAAAACATTTACAAAGAAAGCCGTTACCAAAATTATCACACTTATCTTTTTTTTCATCCTTATCCTTCCTTATTTATTATGTGTCATGATACGTGACTGCAAACATCATTTTCTTTTAAGCCACTTCTCTCTTCTTCTATTTCAAACTCCGCACATGTCAAATCTTTATAACAACCAAAACTGAATGTTTCCGGTTGTATATTCGGCCAATTATCACCCCCTTCCCTGTCTGTATTTACGCGGAAATTAACTGCCCTCAGGATATCTTCAGACATTCTTTTTGAGAACATTAAATGTCCTATTCCTATCGCTAGAATTGATAATACAAAAATAAAAGTTAAAACTGTTTCCATATCTTCCTCCTTTCTCCGTTTTCAAATAAATTGTATCTTTTTTATGTGGAGGAATTTTTACGGAAAAGTGAACTTTAAGTGAATTAAAATAGGGACGTATTTCACCCCGACAGGAGTAAAAAAGATGTAAAAATGTGATTGAAATTATGCTCTAGGAATTGTAACGCTGAACGTGGAACCCTGGCCAAATATACTCTTGACCGTAACTTTCCCGCCATGCCCTTCTACTACATGTCTGACTATGGAAAGCCCAAGCCCGGTTCCGCCTGCCTTGCGAGACCGTGCTTTATCAACACAATAGAAACGCTCAAAGACCCTGGGAAGGTCTTTCTCAGGAATACCTATACCGTTATCTTTGACATTGATTTTAATGAATTCTTTTTCTTCTTGAACTGTAATAGAAACTGTTCCATTTTCGTCTGTATATTTTACGGCATTATCGATCAAGTTCAGAAAAGCCTGCGTAATAAATATCTCATCAGCTAAAATTTTCGCAGCATCCTTATTGATTTTGGTCTCTATTGATATGCATTTCTTTTTGGCCTGGCCCTCAACTTGGGATACAACTTTTTTAATTATCGGGTAAAGAGAACACGGATTTAAATTCATGTCAACTTTTCCCGATTCCATCTTTGAAAGATCCAATAAATCTTCTATAAGCCTTACTAACCGATCAGAGTTTTCTTCAATAATTTTTATGAATTCCTTCGCGCTTTTTTTGTCTTCCAAAGCTCCCGCGCTTAAAGTTTCCGCGAACCCTTTAATGCTTGATGCCGGGGTCCTAAGTTCATGCGAAACATTGGCAATAAAATCTTTGCGTATTTTTTCTAAACGCCGTATTTCTGTAACATTATGGAAGACCAATACTGCTCCTTCTATCTTTTCTTCTCTAAAGATAGGCGTTCCGTGCACTATTATTATTTTTTCTTCCGGCAGCAAAACTGGTATTTCCCTTGATTCAACACCTGAGTTTGTTTCTAATACTTTATCGGTTATCTCCTGAATTTCAACATTCCTTATAACTTCAAGAGGCTTTCTGCCTTCAGCCTCATGTTCAACTGCCAATAGATCTTTTAAAGCCGAATTCATAAGAAGTATTTTGCCTCTTTGATCTACTACCATCACTCCGTCAAACATACTTAACAGTACAGCTTCCAGCTTAGCTTTATTTTCCTCAAGTTGTTCTATTTTAGAGCAAACCTCCTCTGACATATGATTAAAGGCCCCGGCAAGGTCCCCTATCTCATCTTTTCCTTTAATTAACAGTTTCTTCCTGAAATTACCTGATGCTATTTCGCCAGCTACTGCGGAAATATGCTCTATTGGCCTTGAGATAAAACGGGCTGCTATATAGCTAACCACGAACGCAATACCAAAAGCTGCCATAAGTGCTACAAATAATGCTTTCTTTAAATGCCCTGATATTATCTCAATATCGGATAAGGGCAATGACAACCTTACAATACCTTTGGGATGTTCCTTTCCAAAAGGTACAGCTAAATAAAGCATATTTTTCTGAACGGTTGTACTAAACCGCACGCTTTGACCTATTCCCCTTTTCAGGGCTTCTTGTACCTCCGGCCTATAAAGATGGTTTCCTACCGCTTCTAAATTTTCCCCATTAAGATCTGAATCCCCCAGCACTTTACCGTCAAGCCCGATAATAGTAACTCGGGAACTTATGGTTTCACCGGTTTCGTCCGCTATACTGTCCACCTCTTTTAAACGCGGATATACCGGAAAGTCTTTTTCAAGGAACAACTTTGCAAGCACAACTTCTATTGTCAGCGCAGTCTCAACTCTTTGGTATGTATACTCTTTAAGAGTGGAATCAAGGTAAGTAAATACACCAAATAAAATACATGCTATTATCAAGCAGAATATAAGTGTTATTTTGTGATGAATGCTTATTTTCAAGGCCTATTCCTTCTCGCTAAAACGATATCCTACACCTCTTACCGTCTCTATTAAATTACCGGTTTTACCGAGTTTTTCTCTCAACCGCTTAATGTGTGTGTCCACTGTGCGGGTTGTAACATCGGAAGCTATATCCCACACATCATCCAGCAATGTCTCTCTCGACTGCACCCTTCCGGCTCTCTGCATCAAAGTAACTAGTAAATTAAATTCCATGTTTGTAAGTTCAACTTCTTTTTTTTCAACAGTCACTTTATATCGCGATAGATCGACTGTCAGTTTGCCGGATTTCAATATATCCTTTTCAACCTCTGCCGGTTTCATTCTTTTTAGTATTGCTTTAATTCGCAAAATTAACTCTCTAGGGCTAAAGGGTTTAACTATGTAATCATCCGCTCCAAGCTCAAAGCCTACAACTTTGTCAACTTCCTCTCCCTTAGCCGTAAGCATTATAATGGGTATATTGAAAAGTTTTTTGTCATGTTTAACCCGCCTGCAAACTTCTAATCCGTCTATACCCGGAAGCATAATATCAAGGATCATTAGATCAGCTGAACTTTTATCCAATGATTTCAAGGCATCTTCTCCATCAAAGGACACCGCGCATCTGAAGCCTTCTTTCTCAAGATTATATTTTATAAGCTTGGATATATTCTTATCGTCTTCAACAATTAATATATTTTCTTTACTCATACCATTATCCTTTTTAAATGTGCTCCATACATTATTATCTCCGATATATAATATTAATCAATTACTTATTTTTTCATTTTTATCTTACCCGATCACAATGGCTCTCACGTTAAGATATTGTTACAATTTCGTGAACTTATATACTGGTCTATTAACTGCTTTAGGATCAACCGGCTCCAGATTAACATACTTGGGACATCACAACTTCATTGACAGAGATAAAGTGAGAACAATGGGGGTCAGGCTGACCCCATTGTTCTCGATCATAATATTTTATATTTTTGACCTTCCTGTGGCCTTGACTTTGTTATATAAATGGGATACACTTGTAATACAAAAAGGTTACAAATTATGGATATTACAAAAATATTTAAGTCAAAAGCTCGAATGGCACTACTACGGCTTTATTTCACGAATCCGGATAAGGAATATTATCTGAGGGAACTGGAAAGAATTCTGTCTACCCCTGTTTCAGTAATAAGAAAAGAATTAGTGGCATTAGAAAAATCAGGTATTTTTAAACTGTCAAAGAAAGCTAACCTTTGCTACTATTCCCTAAATAAAGAGTATCCCCTGTATGATGAGCTAAAGAATATTGTTTTCAAGACTGTGGGCATACAAGGCGCTTTAGCGGCACTACTTTTAACCATAGAGGGGATAGAAGCATCCTTCATTTACGGTTCTTACGCTAAAAATGAATCCAACGCTAAAAGCGATGTTGATCTCTTTATCATAGGTAATATTGATGAAGATGCTCTTCTACCTGAAATCAATAAACTGGAAGAAACACTTCATCGGGAAATAAACTACAGCATATATTCCAGAAAAGATTTTACGAAAAAGAAAGAAAATAATGACTCTTTCATTAC
>CAYMTI010000019.1:0-9651 GCA_964393315.1 uncultured Planctomycetia bacterium | reverse complement strand
GTACCGCCCGGGAGGAATATGAAGAGAAAGTAGCTCTCAGGGAATCAGCGGCGGAGGAACTTGAATCTTTTGAAAAAGAACTTGCCGGTGAATATCTTGAAGCGGAAATACAAAGAGATATAAAACAAAAAGATGTAGATAAGTATACGAGAGAACTTCACAGGATAATGCGGGACATTGCCCCTTACATCGGTGTGGATTATAAAAATAAAATGGAAGACGTTTCAGATGCAGATGCCATGGAGGATCTGCGTGAGGTCCTTGAAAATGATGAAATAACGGGAGGTTTGTACGGAGTTGTTCTAGAGGAGTACGCCGCAGCGGTAGAAGATCGAACAGCCGCGGAATCGGCTTTACAGGGAAGTGAGGATTATCTGCAGTCGCTTCGGGAAACCGACGATCTGGATTGGACCGATCCATGGATAAGAGAAATGATGGCGGAAGCTGAGAGTGCATACGAGGAAGACAAAGCCGCATACGAGGAAGCAATTAACAAAGAATCGGGGTTAAGCCAAGAAAAAGAAAGTTTAAATTGGGAGATATCGGGATTATTTGATGATATTGAACAGGCAAGGGTCAATCTTGAAAACGCTATTTCGGAACTGGATGAGGCTGAAGTTGACCTGGATGCGGCCGCTGAATTGGATGAAACCAACCTAGAGGAAAAGACTTATCTGGAGAACGAGGCGGCCCTGGCGTTACTCGAGGAAGAACAGGCCGCTATACGCTGGCGGGAGGCTATCGGCGATATGATATCCAGCCGTCCCGCGTCTGGTGTTGATGCCAGCGTATCGGAAAATGCCGTGAACATATATATCGACCAGCTGGCGGATGATATTATCGCCGGCGAAAGTATCAATATTTCGGGTTTGACGGAACAGATCACAGAGCTTGCAGCTACGGTCAACAGCTATCGGGTAGACGCTTCAGAAGCCGAAGATATCAACGGCAATGGTATTTTGGATGAAGGAGAAGACCTGAACAATAACGGGGTTCTTGACGGGGCTTATTCAACGACTTATTATTTTGATGAAGATGTGGCGGGTATATTTGTCCGGCGCGCGGAAGAAATTTATGAAATTTCTTCAAAGGCGTATACCGCCATAGAACCTTTACTTTCGGCGGGGTATTCAACCGAGACGCTTACGGAAGTGAGTAATGATATTGATCAGGTGTGGGATGTTCTCGAGACAGAATTGACTCCGGTATGGAACGCTATTTCGGGATACGGCATAATACCGGGGGTCCCGGTGTTCAATATTAACGATGAAAGGTCGCCTTATGACACGGTAAGTGATCCCCTGGTACAGGAAGAACTTGAGACCTGGGCGGAGGGATGGCTGGCTGAAAAAGCGCATGAGCTGGCTTTAAGCATCGTTGACGAGATGGATATTGCCGGTATGGCGGAAAGTTCTGAAGAAAAGCTGTTATCAGGGGAGAAACAGCTATCTATAATATCCGGTCTGGCGGATGTTACAGCCGCTTATTCCACTCTTGACAGTAAGTCTTTAAGCGAACTTAATAATTCGCTGAGTGTTTTAAAACAATTACAGCAATCAGTAAGAAGTGTACGTGACGGTATAATGGAGATGATACAGACTCACATAGATTCTACGGAAATGAATACCTTAACAAGTGATTCTCTGGAGTTGTATTCGAGTGTTTACAGCACCGCTCCGGACGGTGAATACGGAGATCTGATAAAAGAGTACGCGGATCGAGAAAAACAATCGCTGGACGGCGCGATGGATATTTTTACCGCGCTCGTATCGCAATCAGAACTGACGAGGGTTATGGACGATACCATCAGAAGCACTGTTCTTCAGCAGGTTTCGGAATGGCTTGACGTTAACGCGTCCGGCATATTTTCCGGGGATGTTCAGACGATCGTGGATAACATAACTAACTGGCTTACTTCGCAATCGGGGCATTTCGGCATGAGCGCGTTTGACGCTTTGATATCCCTGCTTTCTCCGGTGTATGCTTTTGATGATTATGCTTTGATGCTGGGGAATCTGGCCGCGTCTTTGATAACTAAAGATGTTGAACTTGGTGTAACCGGCGAAAATCCTGAAGGAGATCTGGAGATATCCCTGTCGGCCATGCTTGATTTCGTACAGGATCCTGCGTGGGTTGGAATAGACGGGTACGCGTGGCATATTGATTTCAACGAACTGGAGCGTATGGTAAGCGCGGGAGAGCGCGTTATGGTATACATGGATGACGGGCATTACGCGGTTGTTACGGGGATCGACCCGGTGGAAGGGAAAGTGACCGTTCTTGAAAATAACCGGACATTAACTGTAGGACAGGTGGATTTTGAGGCAGCCTGGCAGGGGATATCGCTATGCACTTCTCAGCCTCTGGCGGGAATACCATTGACAGAGACAGAACTTATGAATATCACAGGTGCCGGATCCACAATGTTCAGTAAGGATATTAACGAATACAGTGCTTTGGAAAAAATACGCACCTATACCCGAGGCGTACTTACGCATGAGACACTTTATTGCGGGAAGAAAGGTAAAGAATATGAAGTCATGGATGTCAGATATTATTCGGGATCGGATCAAACTGTTCAGAGCATAGCCGTTTCAACTGTCGATGACGAAGGGGTAAAGACAGAAACGAATAAGTATTATAGAGAAAGCATGACACTTGAGTCGTTAACTAAATACGAAGATACTATAAATCAGTACAGAGGTCAGGAACAGGCGACTGAAGTAAAGGAATATTATGATGACGGCAGCACCGTTGAAAGTGTGACGACGATAACTTATGGCGGGACTGCCGGGGGTTTACAGCAAATGGTTCGCACTATAACCGACAAACTGCCCGGAGATCTGGAGCAGACCATCGTTGTTACGAGTGATTATGACCCGCAGGAACCGGGTACGGGACTCTTGACTAAAGTGACAACTATGACAGATGGAGATAAAACTCAGGAAGAAACATATACTTATGAAGTGCCTACAAGCAGTAATTCCCTATACGAAGGGCTTTTCAAAAAAGAGGCTTTAAAAGAACGAAAAACCACGACATATTATCTTGACGGGAGCACGAGTGAGGCTACGCTTCAATACCAGGGCTACCGCGGCTTTGAAAAACCGTTCAGGATGTTCGGCCAGATGCCGGGATTGAGTTCCAATTATATTACTGCCTATGAACACGATATACTTACAAAAAGCCTGAAGAGAACCGGTTCTATGGGGCTCCCTGGAGGGGATAGGAGAGTTACCTGGCATGTAGGGTTCGAAGGGGAGGAAAGGGTCGTTACCGTGAGGGAGTACCGCCAGAGTAAGGATCCTTCGGCAGGGGAAAGTGAAGAGGAAGTGGAAAGCAGTTCGAGGTTCTATTATGACGTGGACGGCCGATTGTTACGGAAAATTACCGATTATTATGTGGGATGGGGAGACGCTCTTTACGGGATAAAGCCTGTTACGCGTAAATTGTTCAAATATGAAGGTGAAGCCGGTCATGAAAGGATCATAGAAGAAGTGGATGATCGCGGTATAATCCATTACTATAGATATTTTAAAGACGCGAACAAAGGTATTATTACCGCTATAATAACCAATCCGGAACTGGCTAACAGTATCAGTGAACTTGATTCGCAGGTGTTTTCCAGCGATCTTGTGTATTCTATATTCCAGGACGAAAATTATATTCCGACATCCGAGGGGACCGCGTCGTTTGTGGACAGAGACGGGACTATGCTGATGTCGGTGGATAGTTACGGTACGTTGGTAAAATACGATTACAAGACGGGAGAAAACGGTATTGAGCGTGACGATTTTAACGGGAATCCCGTAGAAACATATGCTTATATGCCTGATGGTTCTGTGATAACTAAGGATTCGGACGGGTTCACTATAAAAGAAAAGAGAAAAAGCGCTAAATCCGGTTATTATGATGTGACCTATACCTACGATACGGAGTCTGTGAGCTATAAGACCACGAATGTGGCAGAAGGTGAGGACGGAGGGTATACTGTGAGCGAAGGGTCCGGTACGCATGAAATGGTTGAGCTTGACGATTCGGGTAATCCCGTAAGCATGACAAAGACATGGTCTGATTATGTTGCAGTTCCTGTTACCGGGACGGATGATATCAGGTGGGAGGAATGGGATTATGAAGAAGTATATGCGAACGGGCAGCTGTTTTCACATAAGGCTACTAATGATGATTTTGGTGACTCTACCCATTTCAGGTGGGTCAAGGACAGTTCCGGTGTCTGGCAGTTCAGGATCAGCGACAATGAAGATGATCTTGAGGATGATGAGGGATTTACCCTGGAAGTGAACAGTGACGGATCCATAAAAGATACATGGACGTCATCCGGATACAGTACCGTAAGTCTTATGCCGGATACGTTCGGGAACTATGATTTTTATGCTGAGAAGTCCGGAGGAGATTTTGTCGTTCATGTCTATAAGGGCAGCGACATGAGCGGAAAGGCATATATAGGACAGACACTGAAATACAGCGGGACGACGCTGAAGGAATTTGTAGACCGGGTTGTTGACAGCACGAAGATGTGGAATGATAAAGAGCTTATCATAGGTGATGATTATGGGATGAACCAGTATAGCCAGTTTGACCGGGGTCCTGTGTCTTTGACAGAGATGATATATTACGAGATGCGTGAACAGATGGATTACGAGATAGAAGGAGGATCGATAGAGGGGCAGACGCGTATATCCACGGAAGCGTGGGTCGCTGATATCGAAGATAAATTGATAGATCTGGGCAATGAAATAGAAGAGGCCCGTATGGATAGGGATCTGGATATAGATACAAGTGTTTCTGATTTTACCGAGAAGTTAGAGAAAATGCTTACTATATCGAATGCGGATACTAAGAAAAAGGTGGAGTATAACTGGGGCTTTAACACTATATATGGGATAGAGATAAACGATCCGATGAGGGATTGGGATACTAATTACTGGGCGAGATGGAACGTGGATAAATATGTGCTTGTCACTTTACTTGAAATGAACTCCGGAACCATAGCGGGTCAAATGACGGGTATTGCCATAGATCAGATAATGCCTGACCGGTATGCGCGTCCTGAGGATTACAAATACACCTACCCGAGATGGATCAACTTTTCTAAGGTTGAAAAACTGGATATAACAGGTGATGGAATGTCGAGACAGGATGATTCCGGATCTATAGACAAAGCGGAGTTCAAGGCGCACATATTGAATGTTCTGGATTATGTGACGGGAAGCTTTGCCCAGGACGCGGCAAATTGGTCGAGAACCGATGAAGCCGGAAGCTTCACTGACTGGCTGATTGAATCGGGAAGTTATGGAGGTTATTTGATAGACGGTGCCGCTGCTACGTTATCGTATTTTTACGATGGTGACGAAACTGTTACCACGGCTCTATCTGAGATAGAAAGTAATCTTGAAAAATACGCGAAGAAGATCAAGAACGCTTATAGTGCTTATGAGAGCGATAAAGAAAACGCTATTAAAGAGAAGTTGTATGTGGGTGATTATTATGACGGTCTTAAAGATGAGTTTATCTATGATGTTTTAACCGGGGGCACAGCTGAAACGGATCCTGAAACCGGAGAGAAACTGGATCTTCTTGACAAGGCGTTGTACCTTGGTAAATATCAGGTCGATAAGAGAATAGCCGTGGCCACTCAGGCGTACAGGACGCGCGCCGGGAATGAACTCAAACAAAAAGCGGGTATTGTCGGGATGAAAAACGGTTCTGACAGCGGTGATAGTGATGAAACTTTTGAAGCTCCGGTATGGATACCGGGAGGAGATATAAAGGACTACGGAGGAGGGGATGACGACGAACAAGATACTGACGATCAGTTTACAACTGATCTTAAACAGTGGATGGGGGAAACATATCCTGAATATAAGGACAATCCCGGACTTATGCACCGGTACGCTTATTCGCTGCAAAGATTGTTATGGCAGTTTCTGTTGAAAAGGCAGGCACTGGCATATGACATAAGGGCCAAGGAACAATTCCTTGATGATAAAATATTCAGCGGGTCGAGTTTGAATACGGATCTTAATCCCGATGAAGTAAGTTTTCCTGACGGAAAGGATGAAGATAGTTATCTTGAGGAGTACATTAAAGAATATTGGGACAAAGGAGATGTCCTGATAGACGGTGCGTATACAGATGGAGAATGGTATTCTCTCGATAATACCGAAGCGGAAAGTCTTGAGGATATACTGGATAGTCTTATTGCAGAGTTTGAGACTATTCTTGATACTGAGGATGATTTTTATAAATCTTCCGAACTTGAACATATTACAGATTTTTCCGCGATAACGGAGATGTATAATGCCGGAACGCTCGGCCTTAATCCTAAAACCCTTCGCCGCGAATGGGAAAACGGGGATTTTTCAGGATATATAGATACGTCAAAGGTAATTGATATTTACGGAGATTATGCCAATCAAAAAAGCAATCTGGCCTCTTACGCCATGTTCAAGTATGGCGAACTTGCCGTAACTTTCGCGGAACAGTTTGAACAGGTACGAGCCCAGTATGATGTGGAGAATGTGGCCGCTAATCTTATAGGTCAGATAAGATCTTATCAGCCTTCAGGTGAATATGATTCTTTTGTGGAAACGGATTTCTTTACGGGTTCAAGTATAGAAGACCTCCAGGACTGTAAGAAAGACGTTATAGATAAACTGTTCACTTACTCGGACGACAGCAGTTCCGTTAAGGATCCGACATATTCTCTGCCGGATACTATCATGGAGGCAGCCGCGGTTAAAGCCGAACTCGGCATCGCTGAAGCTTATAACGATATAAATCGGATTTCCGAACAATGCAATAATGATCTAAGTAATCTGCTCAAGGCTTACTGGCCCGCTAAAAGCGGACTTGAGAACTGGATAGGAGATTATACGACAGGTTCTCCGGATCTTGATGAAGGAGGCGGATCAGCATCGTCCGGAGGCGGGTCCGGAGGAGGAAGTGAAGGCGGGGACTCTAAGGAATATATAGGTGCTTTTCGTGATGAAGGTACAATGCAGAGAAACTATTTGTATCGTGATGAATCGCGAAAGACGTCTTTAGAATCCGAGGAGGATGTACTTTACAGAAAATTTGCCGCCGAAGCGGGTATGGGAGGAACGGCACTTTCAAGTATTTACGCCGGAATAGAAAAAACATGCGCGAATGCTCTGAAATCTGCCGCAACAGATTGCAGTTCAGGAAACATTACATTAGCGGAATTTTACAGCGAATCTGACAGGATTCGTAGAGACAGGGAAAGAAAAAGAGCGGTTATGGAAGGATATTTGCTGGGGACGGTGGACAAATTATCTTCTGACGCGATTTCCGATATTGTAGGAGACGTTAGTTTAGATTGGACCAGGTTATACGGTATTCTGGAGGAAGCGGTTATTTCTATGACTGCACAGGAAAAACAGGAGTTCATAAGGGGAGAAGCACTGGGCGAGATGTTGTGGGATCTGGATTCGATATGGGATGTTATGGTGGAAAAATATGACGGGGCGTTATTCCAGAAGCTCCTGGGTAAGAGAGGAAATGTAGGATCGGTTTACGGAGAGCATAAGAGCGCTATAGATACTGTCAAATCCTCGGCTGACGGTGATATCCAAGCATTGGCAGGTGTCTATAGCGGTAAAATATCGTCGCTTATGTCCAGTTATGAAACCGCGCTTCAGGATGTAGCGTCTTCAATAGGAGGAGTACAGAACCGTATTACGTCATATTTCAGCAAGGATACGTGGGTGCCTTCGAATAACGAAGATCTTAAGGACGCTGTTACGCCTTTTGCCGACGGGACAAACAATGCGGCGGGAGATCTGGGAAGCGCTGTTGTAAAAGCGGTCGAATCAATAAAGGAAGAGTTAGGCGCGGCCGTTTATGAGGAGCGGAAAAGACTGCTCAGAGCGATATGTTCGAGTACAGACGCAGCGGATCAAGCAGCGCTTTTTGTTTATCAGCCTCAGGTTTGCCAGGATCTCATAGATGAGGTTTTCGTGCGTCAATCCGCGGGTATGGGGAAAATAATCGAATATCTTACGAATGGGACAAGCACTGAAGGGTTAAATCATTATGCGCAGGATTCCGGTTACGGTAATCTCAGCTGGTGGATGCCGAATGGCGCTGAAGTGCATAAAACGAACTATCCTTATTTTTATGATGAGTCCCTCAGGGATGCCGAAATCGGGAGGCGTATTATAGAATCGATGACGGATAATCTTTTCATAGAAGACGAACTCGGCCTTGAACAAAGAGTTATGGAGGTACTTGCCGAACAGGTAGGGTGTAATGCCGGTTCTTATATTTATAAAGAGCAGGGCATTGCCGTTAACGATTATACAACCTCCGAACTTATGAGTGCTCCCCGTAGCGTAGAAGGGGAGGATAGATATTACGGGTATTACGGTAATTATACGAAGAAAGCAAAAGAGATAGAGGACAAACTCTATCTCATGGGACAGCAGTCCAACATAACATCGAGTGTTACCAGCGGACAATTCAAATCAAAGATCGAATCGAGCCTGGCGAAACCGGGAGAAATTATTAGTACTTATAATACTAGCGTAGAGTCCGCCATAGGGAGTTTTAATGGCGCCATAGAAGGTATTAAGGGGGAAATAGAAGGTTTATCTGCCGCTGATCTAGGAGATATCATCAAGCCTTTTGGGGACGGGTACATGTTTAAGGAAGACGTTCTTCTTTACGGTGAAGATGAACAGCCAAATTTTGAGACGTTTTCCATATATATGAAGCTTAAAACCGCGATAGATTCATTTCACAATGCTATTTGTTCGGCAAATGAGAAATATTTCAAAGATCTTCAAAAAGAGGTGCTTGTGCAATCCTCTGAAGAACCGGATGGGTCTATTACTTTGAGCGGCCTGGGAACCGTCGTTCCTACTGACCGTTATGAAAATGAGGGGGCTATTGATACTTTACGTGGCGATGTTATCAGCATGGCCATGGCACAGAGAGAAGGGTTCGAGGAAATGATAAAGGTCATAAGGAGTGGATATGAAATAGGTTCTCCGGGGACTACGATGGAAGACGCGTCCAAAGGGCTGGCGACCGGTAGAAGATATATACACCTTTACGGAGAAGAAAAATTCGCGGAATTTTACAATTTCAGCCCGGATGTGTTTACTAACAATTCATCATATAACGCCGCTGAACAAGCCGGGATGAACTATGTAAAAACCATATATATGAGCGGAGCAGACGGCCCGCAGAACGTAGCCTGGCTTAGTTGGCAGGCTTTTGACAAGGGTGAAGATTCGGCCATGCAGACGGCAAAAACGCTCAGCGGCAGTATAATTCAGTATCTGAAAGACGGCGAAGAGAAAAAGTTCGGGGATTCTTCTCTTAGTTGTGAGACATCAGATATGATCCAGTATACTGAACTTGGGGAAGGGCTTTCCGCCATAAGGGGCAGCGCGAAATCAAGCCGGCAAAAACAGGATACATTGACTTCTGAGCAAATGTCGCCGCTTCAGGCAGTGAAAGTAAGGGATAAGCTGGCTGGCGGTGCACCTACTGTAAGAGAGGCCGCCGAAAATATCAAAGAAGCTGCCGAACAATATGATGCCGGAGTGTATGAACTCATGAAACAGGCTGATGTTGCCCGGGGTACTGAAAGTGACATAAATA
>CAYMTI010000018.1:0-9826 GCA_964393315.1 uncultured Planctomycetia bacterium | reverse complement strand
AATTATAACAGATTACGGGTGTTGCACTGGTTACTTGAACCTAAGGACACTCTTTGTAACCCCTGTATTATAGGAAAGTTAAGCATAAAATACGGTGAAAATAGCTTTATTTGAAGAAAACGCATAGTTCGATCTCCCGGAGTATCGACCCCTTTTATGTATGAAACTTGCAAGAGGTCTATTTATGTGATATTTTCATTACATGTTCAACCTGTCAAAAATAAAAAAAGTTCCGGATAAATATATGGAAGAATATATATCCGAGAGCATACGCTTTATAAAGAATCGTGTAGGCCTTTTTTGTTCTCTTACGTTTTCCATGTATTTTCTTTCTATTCTTTTGTGGTCTATTCTGTATCCCCAGGAATTCTCTGCCGCTGAATTGGTAGCGGGATTGATCCTTATCTTCGGCGGGGCTGTGGTATTGATGTATAACGCGAAGGCTAAAAATCTTTTCAACGTAAAACTAAACGCGTATCTTTTTACGGCATTATTGCTTATATTGCTTGCTGAGCTTGGCGTGATATATGAGGATACGGCGGAAGTGAGTTCCGCTACATTTGTTTTTACGCTTTTCCTGGTTTCGGTAACTATACCCTGGAAGCCCATTGAAGTCATACTTGTCTCTATATTACATATTATAGCCTACAGCGTGTCATTTTTTTATTTGCAGCATATTCATTCAGATGAGGCTTTTATATTCAGCGACCGGCATTATGTGGATGGTTTTATTTTTATACTAATGGCCGTATTTCTGTGCTGGGTCATAAGAAGGCACGAAATGGAAAGAGATATAGAGAATTTTGTGCTGTTAAAAAAGATAACCGAAAAGAACGATCAAATGCGGAAGGAACTAGAGTGGGCGACCAGAGTGCATAAAACTATCATTCCCGGTTCGGCCAGCAATAAAAATATCGATATAGCCGTGACATATCTTCCTGTGTATTACATAGGGGGCGATTATGCCAGATATGATTTTCTGGATCATGAACGTATGATCTTTCTTATCAGCGATGTGACAGGACATGGTGTACCCGCGGCTCTTCTTGTCAACCGGATCCATGCTGAATTTCAAAGATTCGCTAAAGACGGCAAGATGCCTGGCGAACTCATGAATGAGCTGAATGATTTTATCAAGGAGGATTTTGAGGGCGCGGATATGTACCTGACCGCTTTTTGCGGGATGATAGATTTTAAGAAAATGACATTGCATTATTCCAACTGGGGACATCCGCCTCAGTACATTTACAGAGCAAAAGAAAAAGATATACTTACGCTTCCGTCCCAGACGTGTATGCTCGGTGTCCCGCTTGAAGATGACGATGTGAATGTATATGAAGGAATAATAAAAGTTGATACGGGAGATAAGATACTTCTTTATACGGATGGGATAACCGAAACGGTAAATTCCGGATCAGAGGATTTCGGGGAGACCCGCCTTATGGATTTTTTCTCCGGGCACCAGGAGCTAACGGTACAAGCATTTAACGATGAATTATTAAAGGAACTTAACTCTTTTAAATACAAGAGCTTTAAAGATGATATTTGTCTTATGACCATGGGAATAAAGAGCCATCATGGTCTTTTCTTCTGAGCTTATTATTATGTGAACGAGGGGCACTACGTGGTATCTGTGCCTCTTTTTTATTGCATTTAAACCGCATTTATGTATAATAACAGAACCAACATATGGAAAAATACCGAGTAAACAGAAGCAATTAAGGAGTATAGAGATGAAACCGCGTAAGAACTACAGATCCCGACCGAAAAAACACGGGGCTAAAAGGAAACAGAGGGTGTTATCCCAGAAAAAACGCTTGATCTCAGCCGGGTGCAAAGAGGAAGAAGTTGAAAAGCTCAATGTAGTCGAGATCAGGGAAATGCTGAAAGAAACGATGAAGAAGAACGCTAAAGCGGCCAGGATAGAAAAAAAGAAAACCGCGGCCGGGAAAACACCGAAAAAAAAGCCGGTGAAATCCGAGAAAACAGCTGCAAAGGAATAGCTCTCTGATCCGGGGAAAACATATTTACATATATAAAAAAAGGGCGGGATTAAACCCCGTCCTTTTTTTATATATTTCACTATTTAAGCAGGGATCTGTAATAAGATATACTTTTTCCCGCGATGGAATCCCATGTGAATTTTTGCCGGGCGGTCTTAAGGCCGTTCCTTGAAAGCCCGGCAAGAAGAACTTTATTCCCGTTAAGTTTTTTTAATGCCCGGGCTATAGCTTTTTTATCGGACGGGTCTATGGTAATACAGTCTTTTCCGGGGAATAAATATCTGGTTATCCCGGCACGGTTACTGACTGCCAGGGGAGTTCCGCAGGCTATGGCTTCGGCCGCTGTCATTCCGAAAGGTTCAAAACTTGAGGGGAGTATGAAAAAAGCCGCTTTACGGAAATAAGCCGGCAGGTAAGGGTCTTCTATGTGCCCGGTGAAAAATACCCTGCCGTGTATCTTGTTTTTTCTGATTATGCTTTCCAGCTTTTTCTTAAGTTCTTTTTCTTTGGGTTTAGGGTCTTCGGAGCCTCCGCCGATCACAAGGCACAGGTCCTTTGTCTCTGAAGCTGCCTGCGCGAATCCTTCCAGTAAGACGTCCAGGCCCTTGTTCGTATCCAGCCGGCCTACCCAGAACACATAATCGTCAGGTACATTTATCTTTTTTTCTTTTTCCCCGGCCTTAAGAGGACGGAAGATATCCATATTGACCCCTGCGGGAAGTACGGTATAATTTTCCCTTTTGTAATTGTAGAATTTCCTCGCTATCTTTAACATATCCGGACTTGTCATCACAAGAGCATTTGTTCTTTCGAAGATGCTCTTTTCGGTTTCAATACGTTCTTTGAAACGGTACAACCTTTCCATTTCGGAAGGGCTGCCGGGCATATTGGCTTTTTTCCATTCTCCCAGGGAATGAAAGGTTTGCGCGAAGAAGATGTCCTTTTTTTCGGCCAGTTTCATAGCGACATAACCCGCGTCCCAGTAATGGGAATGGTATATTTCGTATGATAAGCCTTCTTTTTTTATGAATTTTTCCATATTGTGAACATAATTGTCCAGATGAGGCAGGAGCTGTTCTTTAGGGATGAACTTTACCCCCCCGCAAGGTATCCTTATTATCCTCACGCCGCGGGAAACTTTTTCTATAGATTCGCGGTTACGGAATTTTCTGGTATAAATATCTACTTTTATGCCTTTTTTCGCGAGGGCTTTTGAAAGCTCCAGCACATAGGTTACCTGCCCTCCGGTATCGGTCTTTCCCAGGGAAGGTCTAGATTCCACATGTCCGTGTATTGTGATCATGCATATTTTGTTTATCTGCGTGTCCATATATTTCCGTTAACCTTGTAGAAGTTTTTAAAAAACCAACATATATATTTAATCAATAATACATAAAATCACTATTATTGCAAGTCGATTTATGTATAATATAGTTGTGTGCGCTAAGAGAAAGGAGAGGATTTATGGGTAACGAAACAGAACTTAAGGAAAAAAGTAACAGGACAGTCCAAGATATAAAAGAATCTTTCATCCATCACAGAAGATATTCTTTAGCGAAAGACCTTTATTCCGCTACGGATTATGATAATTACAGGTCCCTGGCTTTGTCTATAAGGGATCGTCTGATAGAAAAGTGGGTCCTTACCCAGCAAAGGTATCATGACGAGAATTGTAAAAGGGTATATTATTTTTCCCTGGAATTTCTTCCCGGAAGATTTCTCGAGAATAACATAATGAGCCTGGGGTTGCTTCCTGAAGTTAAGCAGGCCATGAAAGAGCTCGGGCTTTCCGTAGAGGATTTTTACGAGCAGGAGAAAGATCCCGGTCTTGGCAATGGAGGGCTTGGGCGGCTGGCGGCCTGCTATCTTGATTCGATGGCAAGCCTGGGAGTACCCGCGACCGGATATGGAATAAGGTATGACTACGGGATCTTCAGACAGAAGATACTCAACGGGGAACAGGTTGAGATCCCTGATGAGTGGCTTACTCTAGGGAATCCATGGGAATTTGAGCGTCCGGAATATATTATAAAAATAAGATTTTACGGCAAGACCCTGACCAGGACAGATAAGAACGGCAAATTCTATGTTGACTGGGTAGATACCAAAGATGTCCTGGCTATTGCTTATGATGTTCCGATCTCGGGTTATGACAATGATATAGTGAATAATCTTCGCCTGTGGTCGGCGAGAAGTACGGCCGAGTTCGATTTTGATTATTTCAATGACGGCGATTATATAAAAGCCTGTGAAAATAAAATAGTATCGGAAAACATATCCAGGGTGCTTTACCCCAGCGACAGCATTCTAAAAGGCCAGGAATTGAGGCTTAAACAGGAATATTTTTTTACGTCCGCGTCTATCCAGGATATTATCCGGAGATATAAGAAATCTAACCAAGGGTTCAGAGCGTTTCCCGAAAAGGTCGCTATTCAACTTAACGATACTCATCCTGCTATATCAATAGTGGAATTAATGAGGATACTTATCGATGAGGAAGGATTGGATTGGGGTACAGCCTGGGATATTACACAAAAGACCTTTGCGTATACGAATCATACCATTATGCCCGAGGCGCTGGAATCCTGGCCGGTAAAACTTATCGGGGAACTTCTTCCCCGGCATCTTGAGATCATTTATGAAATAAATATGAGGTTTCTCAAAGAAGTAAGCAGCCATTACCCTCATGACCTGGATAAGGTGCGGCGTATGTCCCTGATAGAAGAAAGCCGTCAGAAAAAGGTCAGGATGAGCCATCTTTGTATAGTGGGCAGTCATTCGGTCAACGGGGTTTCCGAGCTTCATACTGAACTGTTGAAGAAAACCATATTTAAGGATTTTTACGATTTTTATCCTGAGAAGTTCAATAATAAAACTAACGGGATCACGCAGAGAAGATGGCTGGGGAAAGCCAATCCCGGGCTTTCAAGCCTTATAGACGAAAAGATAGGGAAGGGCTGGATCAAGGACCTTTCCGGCCTAAGGGCGCTTGAACCTTATGCCGGGGACGCTTCTTTTCAGGAACAATGGCGGATGATCAAGCGGGAGAATAAAATACAGCTGGCCGATTTTATCAAAAAAGAACATGATATAAACGTTGATCCCGATTCGATGTTCGATGTCCAGGTCAAAAGGATACATGAGTATAAGAGACAGCTTTTGTTCGCGTTCTATCTCATCTCGCTTTACCTTAAGATGAAAGATGAACCCGGATCCGATATGGTTCCCAGAACGGCTATTATTTCAGGCAAAGCCGCTCCCGGGTATTTCATGGCCAAACTGATCATAAAGTTCATTAATAATGTGGCCGAAATAATAAACAACGATCCTGACGTGAAAGACCGGTTGAAGGTTATTTTTCTTGAGAATTACGGAGTTACGCTTGCCGAGAAGATATTTCCGGCGAGCGATCTTTCAGAACAGATCTCAACAGCGGGAACGGAAGCTTCCGGGACCGGGAACATGAAATTCATGCTTAACGGCGCTATAACCATAGGTACATGGGACGGCGCCAATATCGAAATAGCCAGGGAAGTAGGCGAGCAAAATATATTTATTTTCGGGCTGAAAGCCGATGAAGTCCAGGAACAAAAATCCCGCGGATATGTTCCCCGAGATCATCTCAAAAAAAACCCTTATTTAAGTGAAATAATGGAACTTATACAGTCGAACTTTTTTTCCCGTTTCGAACCGGGAATATTTAAACCGATATGCGATTCTCTTTACTGGCATGACCCGTTCATGATATTCGCGGATTTTGACATGTATGCGGCCGCGCAGGAGGCTGTCAGTAAAAACTTCAGGGATGTTCATTCCTGGACCCACAAATCTATCTTGAATACCGCCAGAGCGGGTAAATTTTCAAGCGACAGGGCTATAAAAGAATACGCGCGGGATATCTGGAATATCGAAATATAGGGTAAGTCAGGGAACAGGACCGTGAAGGTAAAGCCCCGACGGGATGCGTAACAATAAAAAGCTGATAATAGAGGTATTCAGAGGGATTAGACCGCACGGCATATTGCTCCCGGTCCGGTTATTGTCCCTGAATAACGAACGGGAAACGAGAAGATGAAAAAATATTATTTGAATGAACTGGATGACAGTATAAAGACCCATATTGATTTTAAAGGACAGCTCAACGATTCTCAGTATGAGGTCGTCTCAAAAGCCGAAGGGGCGTGCCTTGTCCTGGCGGGCGCCGGCAGCGGTAAAACGCGTACGTTGATATACCGGCTCGCGTATCTTCTGGAAAAAGGTATCCCGCCCGAAAATATTCTTCTAATGACCTTTACCAACAAAGCCGCAAGAGAAATGCGCCAGCGTACGGAGACGCTCTTAAATTATGAACCTAGGGGATTATGGAGCGGGACTTTCCATCATATCGGCAACAGATCTTTAAGGATGTACGCGGACCGTATAGGTTTCCAGAAAGATTTCAGTATACTGGATCAGGACGATTCGAGAGCTATGATAAAAACATGTTTAAAAGGGATAAAAAAAACGGAGCTCGGGGATAAATTCCCCAAAGCTTCGGTAATCCAGTCGATAATAAGCTTTTCTTCTAATACCGGAAAAACCGTGGACAAAGTACTGGAACAGAAATACCTGTATTTCGAAAAATTCGCGCAGCAGATAAAAAACATAAAGGAGCGCTACAACAGGAAAAAATTCGAATCTAACAGTATGGATTACGATGATCTTCTCCTCAGGTGGAGAGAAGTACTGGATAAAGTTCCGGAAGCAAGAGAGAGGTTCACCGATCAGTTCCGGTATATAATGGTGGACGAATATCAGGATACAAATTACCTTCAGGCCGAAATAATAAATATACTTTGCGAAAAACATAAGAATATCCTTGTAGTGGGGGATGACGCCCAGAGCATATATTCTTTCAGGGGCGCGCGGGTAGAGAACATACTTAAGTTTCCCGATAAGTTCAGGGGGGCGAAGATATTCAAATTGGAAACTAATTACCGTTCTACTCCCCAGATACTCGACCTTGCAAATGATTCTCTGGAGAATAACCTGAACCAGTTCGAAAAGAAATTAAAAGCGGTAAAAGAGAGCGGTCAGCTGCCGGCTTTGGTAGAAGTGAGGGACATGTATTCACAGGCAAGGTTCGTTACCCAGAGACTGGGAGAGCTTACAGGGGAGGGTATTTCTCTTAACGATATAGCGGTTCTTTTCCGGGCGCATTATCAGTCAGCCGAACTTGAGATGGAACTTGTAAAAAGAGGGATCCCTTATGTTATCCGGGGAGGAATAAGGTTCTTCGAGCAGGCACATATTAAGGACGTAGTCGCGTATATGAAGATAGCTTCAAATCCGGCGGATGAGACCGCGTGGATCCGGGCGCTTTCGATGTGTCCCGGTATCGGGCCGGGGTATGCCGAAAAGATATACGTTCATTTCAGAAAAAGCGGAAGGGATATCGCCTCTTTCATAAGGAACGGGGACATATCCAAGGTAGTCCCGGCAAAAGCCCGAGAAGGGTATAAGCGTTTCAGAAAAATGATCGAATCCATAACGGTTCCCGGAGATCCAGGTCAGCCTTCCGATATGATAAAAAGCATACTAGAAGAAGGATATGAGACCTATCTGCTCGCGACTTTTGATAACGCCAAGGACAGGATAGACGATCTGCATGAGATGGTAAATTTCGCGCATTCGTATACCGAAGCGAATGACTTTCTTTCGGATATAACTCTGAGAGAGGATTTCAGAGGTGAAGGCGTAGGTATGGATGAAAAAGAAGATGAAATCCTCGTACTTTCCACTATCCACCAGGCAAAAGGGCTGGAATGGGATACAGTTATGATAATAGGCTTATGTGAAGGGCAGTTCCCCAATCCTAAAGCTTTCGCCGGAGAGAACGACCTCGAGGAAGAAAGAAGACTTTTTTATGTTGCCGCTACAAGGGCCCGAAAATATCTGTATATGATACATCCTAATATGAGGTATGATTATCAGAAAGGGACCATCATATCTAACAGGAGCATGTTCCTTGAAGAACTTACATCCGGGGATTATGAAGTGTGGCAGGTCGGACCCTCCCGGATGGATTGTTACAGTGACGAGTATGATAACGACGATTATGAAGATGAGATAATCGAACTTTAAAGTCTAGGCGTAGAAGGGGCTTGGGAGAGTAAATGAAAAAACAAGAACATATCGCTGCGGGCGGGATCGTAATAAGGGAGACAGAAAGGGGGATAAGAGTTCTCCTTATCAAAGACGGTTACGGCCATTGGAGCTGGCCTAAAGGGCATCAGGAAAAAGGGGAGTCTGTCGATCGCACCGCTTTGAGGGAAGTTCGGGAAGAAACCGGACTTAAAGACCTTCATATTTTAGCGGAAACGGGTCTGCAGGAATATACTTATTCGTTAGGGGATACGGAGGTGTTTAAGAAAGTCCATATTTATCTTATGCGTACTTCCCAGAAAGAGCTTACCGCTCAGACTGAGGAGATAGAAGAGTGCCGTTGGTTTTCCGAAGGCGAGGCGCTTAATATGATAGAATACGACGGATCTGTAGATATCTTGAAAAAAACCATTGAGCTTTATAAACACAAAAGATGACGCGGAACATAATGAAAGATATATGCGGAACGGATGGGATCTCAATAGAGGAGAAACAGATGAGTGAAGGAAAACCCGGAATAAAGACCATGTTCTTTGACCTGGGTAAGGTGATAGTTAATTATGATCCAGGTATCCTGGTTGAAGGATACCGGAAATACGGCAAAGTTGACGAGAAAAAATATATCGATTATCTGTGGGGATCAAAGGACGCTAACGGTTATATGGAAGGGAAGATCACTTCCTCACATTTTTATATGAGGACGAAAAGAACGTTCAGGCTCAAAATAAAATATAATGAGTTCTACGAAGTCTGGAACAGTATGTTCTGGCCTTATCCCGAAGTGGAAGATATCATCAGGAAAGTGAAAAACAAATATCCGGATATTAAACTGGTCCTTGTTTCGAACACTAATGAAGCGCATTTTGATTTTATACGGGCGACATATGATATCCTGGATGTTTTTGATGAGTTCATAGTTTCCCATAAGGTCGGCAAACAGAAACCCCACGCTAAGATCTTTACGGAAGCGCTAAAGGCCGCGGGGAATCCACCTAAAGAAACTTTTTATACCGATGATATGGAAAAATTTATCCTGAGTGCGCGTTCAATGGGGATAAGAGCTTTTCAGTTCACGGGACACCGGGATCTTTTATCCGTTCTGGAGAAATTGAATATCCGCTTATGAATGATATGAAAGGCCGACGCGTTTCCGGTTCATTCGGTATAGCCGAATTCTTTTAGCGCTCCCGGATCTTTTTTCCATTTGTCGAATACTTTTACCCACAGGTCCAGGAAAATATGCTTTCCGAAGTAGTCCTCAAGTTCCTTTCTTGCGGTTTCGCCGATCTGTTTTATCTTAGCTCCGCTTTTGCCTATTATTATAGATTTTTGACTTGGTCTCTCGACAAATATAGTGGCGAATATCTTGAGGCCGTTCTTGTTCTCAGAGATCTCATCTACCATTACAGCGATCGAATGAGGGACTTCTTCGTATGTAAGCTCAAGGGCTTTTTCGCGTACAGTTTCTTTGATTATGAATTCTTCCGGACGGTCGGTCAACTGGTCTTCGGGGTAGAAGAACGGGCCCTTGTTTAGGTTTTTTTTGATTATGGAAAGAAGGCCGGCAATATCTTTTTCCTTTAAAGCGCATATCGGTATAATTTCATCGAACGGGTAAAAATCCCGGGCTTTTCGCATCAAAGGGAGCAGTATCTTTTTGTCTTTTACTCTATCAACCT
>CAYMTI010000017.1:0-9849 GCA_964393315.1 uncultured Planctomycetia bacterium | reverse complement strand
AAAGAACCTGCGTATCTTGAAAAGTAAAGGGGATATCAGCGCGGACAAATACGATATAAAGAAGATACAGGGCGGAGCCCTGGTGCAGCTGAAAGACAATAAGGTTCTTGATGCCGAGGATGTAGAGGTGGTCACAAAAAAGGCTCCGACGGCAGACCAGATGAGATCACTTCTATTCGGATGGAGAACGGTGAAGTTCGTTAAAAGTAATGCTATTGTACTGTGCCGGGGTACGAAGACCGTGGGTATAGGAGCAGGACAGATGTCCCGGGTCGATTCCGTTATTATTTCCGTAAGGAAGGCCGGAGATAAAGCCGCGGGATCCGTACTGGCAAGTGACGCTTTCTTTCCAAAATCTGATTCCATAGCTGAGGCGCATGCCGCTGGTATATCCGCGATAATACAGCCCGGAGGATCCATACGCGACGCCGAAGTCATAGAAGCCTGCGATAAGTTGGGTATACCCATGGTATTTACCGGCGTAAGGCATTTCAGACATTGATCAACCCGGCTGAATGGGGTCACAAGGGCATGAAAGAATATGAGGATGTTATAAGATATCTGAATTCATTTCAGAACTTTGAAATTTCAGGTTTTGACGGGTTCACGAAGAAGCTAGATCTTTCCAGGGTCTTTAAGGCCTTAGAGAGAATGGGCCGGCCGGATAGGGATTATAGGTCCATACATGTGGCGGGTACCAAGGGAAAGGGGTCGGTATGCGCTTATACCGCTTCAATACTTTGTGAGGCGGGTTATAAAGTAGGCATGTATACTTCTCCTCATTTGCGGGATGTGCTCGAGAGAATAAAGATCGATGACAAAGAGATCAATAAAGATGATCTGATTGAGGCAGTTTCAAATGTAGAGCGGGTTGTTGGAAAAGACTCAGGGGACTTTACCTATTTTGAGATCCTGACGCTGGCAGCCATATCGGTCTTCAGCCTTCGGAATGTAGATATAGCTGTTTTTGAAACAGGGCTTGGAGGCAGGCTTGACGCGACGAATGTTATTGAGCCCGAGGTGACGGGGATAACACCTATAAGCTTCGATCATACAGATGTGCTTGGGGGGACGATAGAGAAAATAGCTTCGGAAAAAGCGGGTATAATAAAGAACGGAATGGTTTGTGTTCTGGCCCCCCAGGATGGAAAGGCCAGCCGTGTAATAGAAGATACATGTTCCATCCGGAAAAGCGGACTTTTGTACGTGGGTAAAGAGATAACCTACAAGATAAAAGATAAAGGTCCGGGCGGAAGCGTTTTTGATCTAAGAACGCCGGTACGTGAGTATAAAGGCTGCCGTACAGGTATGCCCGGATTTTTACAGGTTATGAACGCCGCCCAGGCCGTATCTATGTGTGAGCAGCTTCTCAAGGATGAACTTAGTGAGTCCGCGGTAAAAACAGGTATTGAAAAAACTTTTATCCCCGGCAGACTTGAGATCCTTTCCAGGGATCCGCTGCTTTTGATAGACGGGGCCCACAACGCCGACAGCGCTGAAAAATTGAAATATTCTGTTGAACAAATATTCAAATATGATAAATTAATACTTCTTCTGGGACTTTCAAAAGGAAAAGATATAGCAGGTGTGTGTTCGGTAATGGGAAAATTGGCCGATCATCTGATCCTTACCAGGTCCGGATCGGAAAGGGCCGTTGACCCGCATATTTTAAGAGGATATTTCAAGGGCCGGGGCGCTGACATTACCGGTGATGTAAAAGAGGCTCTGGGGCTGGCGTTGTTTAAAGCCGGGAAGAAAGATCTTATTCTAGCCGCTGGATCCTTTTATGTCATAGGTGAAGTAAGAACGCTGGTCATGGGGGATAAGGTTTGAACAAGGTGCTGCATGGCTGTTAATAAGAGGTGTTAGTAATGTTAAACGGTGAAAATAACGATACTATAGCTGCTGTTTCCACTCCTTCCGGGCAGGGGGGTATCGGTATAGTGAGAATATCCGGAAGCCGGGCTTTGAATATACTTGGACATATATTCCGGCCTTTCAGGGATATTCAAGTGCCTGAATTAACAAGCCATACGGTACACTATGGCCATATCATCCGCATGGATACCGGTGAGCCCGTAGACGAAGTCCTGGTAATTTTCATGAAACAGCCGAATACATATACCAGGGAAGATATCGTTGAGATAAATTGTCATGGTGGAGAAGTCCCGTTAAAGAAGGTGCTTGAGGCTTGTCTTGAAGGAGGCGCCCGTATGGCGGAACCCGGAGAGTGCACCTAGAGGGCATTTTTGAACGGCAGATTGGATCTTTCTCAGGCCGAAGCCGTTCTGGACATAATAAGCGCTTCTTCCGGCGCTTCCTGTAAAATAGCTATGAGGCACCTTAAAGGGGAGTTTTCGAAAGAAATAAGGCGTATAAGAGAAGCTTTGCTTGATGTGATTTCCGATATTGAGCTTGGAATAGATTTTTCTCAGGAAGACGTAGCTTTTTCCGGGGACGCTGCTATAGTAGAACGCATAAAAAAGGTTTCCCTTGAACTTGATACAATGCTGAGGACGGCGGATAAAGGGCTTATTCTAAAAAATGGAGCCAGTGTTGTTATTTGCGGACGGCCAAATGTCGGTAAGTCCAGTCTTATGAACGCGTTACTGCGTCATGATAGGGTGATAGTAACACCTATAGCCGGGACAACAAGGGATATTATCGAGGAATCCATAGACCTGGAAGGTATAAGGATACACATTTCCGATACCGCCGGAATAATAGAAACAAAGGACAGGGTCGAGGTCGAAGGGATCAAACGGTCAAAGGAAAAATTAAAAAATGCCGACGTTGTTATTTTTGTAATTGATTCCGGGCGGGAATTGTCCGATAAAGACAGGGAAATATACGAGACCATACAGGGTAAAAAAACAGTGGTAGTGGCGAATAAATCTGATCTGAGATCAAAACTGGACAAGAAAAAGGCCGCAAAGATATTTAGTGAAAAAGTGCTAGAAGTATCAGCTTTAAAGAAAACAGGATTGGACCTGATCGAGGACGAGATAAAAAAATGTCTTTTTGATGGGGAAAATATTCTTGCTGAGAGAACCGTGGTTAACAGTTTAAGGCATAAGGCATTATTGGAAAGAGCGTTAATGCCCTTGAAGCGTACGTTGACGTTTTTTGCTGAGGAAGGGGTTTTCAACGGTGAACTTGCCGCAAGTGATCTTAATGAGTCCGTATCCTGTCTGGGTTCGATAACAGGAGAATCCGTGGAAGATAACGTACTGGACAGAATCTTTTCACGGTTTTGTGTGGGTAAATAGGAAAATATATGTTTTTGTAAAGGAGCAGGCATGGATAAGAAAAAAATAATGAAAGCCGTAAGAGATATACTTGAAGCCGTAGGAGAAGATCCCGGCCGTGAAGGGCTCAAGGAAACACCCGAAAGGGTGGCTAAAATGTATGAAGAGATACTCGGGGGAATAGGGCATGATCCTATGAAAGAATGGAAGGTCTTTCACGAAGAGGAACATGATGAGATAATACTGTTGAAAGATATTCCCCTTTATTCCATATGTGAGCATCATATGGTGCCATTTGTGGGAAGAGCGCATGTAGCTTATATTCCTGACAATAACAGGATAACCGGGTTAAGCAAGATAGCGAGGGTCATTGACAGTTTTTCCAGAAGGTTGCAGGTACAGGAGAGACTGACTACGCAGATAGCGGATATACTGATGAAAAAACTCGAACCTAAGGGTGTTCTGGTCGTTATAGAGGCGGAACATTTATGCATGAGCATGAGGGGCGTGAGAAAACCCGGGATAATCACGACAACGAGCGCGGTTAGAGGTATATTCCGGACCAGCCAGAAAACCAGGTCGGAGGCATTATCTCTTCTGCGTAATCCCAGACCATTTTGACGGCGCTCGAAATGAAATGTAGCTTTATTTAATGTTGTGGCTACATTTTGACTGATACCGGTATTGATCTGGCGGTATTGTTATCTTCCTGTTGGTCTTTATGGAAAAAAAATTGCTTTTTAATAGCTTATATAATATAATGGGGCCGTGGTGAAGGTATTATTACTATTAAGATCGCAGTTTTTATAAAATGCAGGAACATAGTTTATTTTATCAGTTCGTTACTAACCGGATAGTTTATAACGCTTTTTTCGGATGGTTCATAGCCCAGACGATCAAGGTTATACTGGGCGTTATTCGGGAAAAACGTTTTAATTTTAAGTGGTTCGTAGGGACCGGGGGCATGCCCAGTTCCCACGCGGCGGGTGTGACAGCGCTTGCTACAAGCGTAGGGTTGTACCAGGGGGTGGATACGCCTCTTTTTGGTGTAACTTTGATGTTCAGTGTAATAGTCATCTGCGATGCTCAGGGAGTAAGAAGGGCGACAGGACAGCAGGCGGGAATACTTAACGCTATTATGGAAGACATATATTTTAAGAAAAAAATACCCGAGAAAAAGCTGAAAGAACTTATCGGACATACGCCTTTTCAGGTCATAATGGGTATATTACTGGGGTTAGCTGTAGCTTTTTTCATATATTACATGTTCGGGGTGAACTAAGTGAAAATATCGACGATCATATTAGGGGCGGTCCTTATCGCAGTCGCGGTGATATCAGTTGTTTCTTTTGTGGTTCTGAAAAAGATCAATATTGATATACAGAGAATTGAAAGGTATGACGAAGCCGCTCTTGTTATGGGTCATTTTACTAAACTTCTTTCCAACGGGGACCTGGATAAGGCGGAAAGCATCGTTACCGAGATGCTAAGGAAATATCCCGATTCCGGCCGTACGTCGGAAGCTTTGATACAGATAGCAGGTGTTTTTGACGAAGCGGGAAATAATGAAAAAGCTCTTTACTATTATACTATATGCCTTAACAGGTATCCCGATATATCCGAGGGGGCAGGTATACAGCAAAAAACGGAGAAAATAAATTCTTCACTTCTTCACGGGGCTAAATTTTCGGGCAAGGATACTATAGAATATACGGTTCAACCGGGCGACAGTCTTTTTTCTATAGCCCGTAAATACAAGACCACGGTAAATTATATACAGGACCTTAACGGGCTTAAGAACGATCTTATCCGGGCCGGACAAAAACTGAGGGTAAACGTTGCCGAATTTTCTATTTATGTGGATAAAAAAGAGAATATAATGATACTTTACAAGAACGGTAAACCGTTCAAGACTTATAGCATAGCTACAGGTAAGAACAATTCGACTCCCGAAGGAGAATTTGAAATAGTCGATAAACTGATAAAACCTGCCTGGACCCGTCCGGACGGTAAAGTGATACAGCCCGACGACCCGGAATATGAACTGGGAGAACGATGGATACCCATATCTGAGCCCGGGTACGGTATACACGGTACAAATAACGAAAGTTCCATAGGAAAGCAGAGTACGCTTGGTTGCGTAAGAATGTATAACGCGGACGTTATAGAACTTTATGACATAGTGCCCAGAGGCACCAAAGTCAGGATAGTCGATACCGCGAAAGAACAGAAAAATAGTGAGCCGGGACAGGAAGAGGGAACAGTCGCTCGGGATAATGTGTCTCCGGCGAGCATTAACGGATGATAATAAGAGGATTTAAGTTATGGGTGTAGTGCTTGATTTCGAAAAACTGGTAGTTGAACTGGAAAACAAGATAAAAGAACTGAAGACCTTTACAAAAGAAGAAAAAATAGATTTTTCGGCGGAAATAGCCCGGTTGACCAAGAGACTGGAAAAACTCAGAAAAGAAGTTTTCAAAGGTCTCACTAACTGGCAGAAAGTTCAGCTTTCAAGGCATCCGGACCGCCCGTATACCCTCGATTATATAGATATGATCATGGATGATTTTATTGAGCTGCACGGGGACAGGCATTACTGGGATGACAGGGCCCTTATAACCGGACTAGCCAGAGTGGACGGCAGGAAAATAATGGTACTTGGGCATCAAAAGGGACGCGAGATGAAGGAAAATCTTGAACGGAATTTCGGATGCGCCCATCCCGAAGGATATAGAAAAGCGATGCGGTTCATGCGTATGGCGGAAAAATTCAATATTCCCGTAGTTTCATTCATAGACACTCCGGGAGCGTATCCGGGCATAGGTGCCGAAGAAAGGGGACAGGCTGAGGCGATAGCCTATAACCTGCGTGAAATGGCGGGCCTGAAAGTCCCCGTAATAGTTTTCGTCATCGGGGAAGGCGGTTCCGGCGGAGCTTTGGGGATAGGTGTGGGAGACAGGACTTTCGTTCTTGAGAACGCTTATTATTCGGTTATTTCCCCGGAAGGGTGTGCCGCTATTCTCTGGAGGGATAATACCAAAGCCGAGCAGGCGGCTAAGTGTCTTAAACTTACGGCTAAAGAACTTTTGAGCCTGGGTATAATCGACGGGGTGGTTTCGGAACCGCTGGGCGGAGCCCACAGAGACCCGAAAAAAACGGCGGAAGAGATAAAAAAATTACTGGTAACGAATATAGACGAGTTATTTTCGTTGCCATGCAAGGAACTTTTGGAAAACAGGTATCAAAAATATAGAGGTATAGGTGTTTTTAAAGAAGGGTAATACCAAGATGAAAAGACTTGTGGAAAATGACAGTTTTTTGCTTAAAGAAGTAAGCAAAGACCTTATGACCGATTTAAGGGAAAAAGGTGTTAGTGATAATGTGATCTTCGATATTCATGTGAGTTTCGAGGAAGCTTTACGCAACGCTATGATCCATGGCAATAAGCTCGATCCCAAAAAAAAGGTGATAGTTGAGACTGAGGTTACCGAAAAATCCGTGATCGTTTCGGTAGAGGATGAAGGTAAAGGGTTCGATCCCAGGGAACTGCCGGACCCTACGCTGGAGGAAAACCTGTTAAAGGAAAGCGGCAGGGGCGTCTATCTCATAAGACATCTGATGGATGAGGTCAAATACGCGAATAACGGGCGGAAAGTCATTATGATCAAATATTACGACAAAAAAGATGCTTAATTGGAGGCGGGATATGCAGATTAACAGTGAAGAGAAGAACGGGATAATGATATTCAAGGTAACGGGGGATATAGATATAAACACGTCCCCGGAAGTTAAAAAATCTTTTGACAGGATAATTTCCGATAAGAAAGATAAGATCATTATCAACTTAAAAGAAGTGGGGTATGTAGACAGTTCGGGCCTGGCGACCCTGGTGGAAATACTTAAAAATCTCAGGGCATTCGGCGGGAAACTTAAACTCACGAATCTTTCGCCCAAGGTCAAAGGATTGTTTGAAATAACCAGACTGGATAAACTTTTTGACATTTCCCTGGAAGAAGAGGAAGCGTTTAATTCTTTCTAAAAATCGATAAGGATATAAGTATGACTAATCCTGTAGCCAAAGTTGGCAGAATAACCTTGAATTTGATCGGTGACATTTCCGGCATAATGGCCCTTTTGATCGATACCTGTAAATGGATAATTATCGGTCCTTTTAAAGGAAAACCCATGAAAGGGGCGAGTGTTTTTCAGCAAATGGTGTTTTCGGGTGTCCAATCTCTGATCATAGTATTTTTTGTTACGTTCTTTACCGGGGTCGTTATCTGTATGCAGAGCGCGTATCAGCTTCAACAGCTGGGAGCTGTCATCTTCGTCGCTCCCATGGTAGCTATAAGCCTTGCCCGGGAACTCAGCCCTGTCTTTGTAGCGCTGGTTATAGCCGGCAGGGTAGGTTCAGCTATTACGGCAGAGATCGGGACGATGAAAGTTTCCGAACAGATCGAGGCGCTGGAGACACTGGCGCTCGATCCGGTAAGGTTCCTCGTTGTGCCGAGATTTCTCGCTCTTGTTATAATGGTCCCTGTCCTGACAATGATAGGCAACTTGATCGGGATACTGGGCGGTTTGGCTGTCGGGGTTTTTAACCTTAAACTTAATTTATACAGGTACCTTTCTTTTTCTTTCGATCTTTTGACATGGAAAGATATATGGACCGGATTGATAAAAAGCATTGTTTTTGGTATATCTATAGCCATGATCTCCTGTTATGTAGGGCTTAATACCCAGGGAGGGGCAGAAGGAGTGGGAACTTCAACCACAAAAAGTGTTGTTGTAAGCTTTATAATGATAATATTGTTCGATTGTGTATTAACAGGGTTTTTCTTTTTCTCTAACATGTAAGGCGGAAAAATAATATGGAAGAGCGAGAGGTAGTAGTAGAAGTTAAGGATCTTGTCCGTAAGTTCGGGGACAGGGTCGTTTTGAACGGGATCAACCTTAAGATCTACAGAGGGGAGACTTTTGTTATTATGGGCGGGTCCGGATGCGGGAAAAGCACCCTGCTGCGCCATATGATAGGTAATTTAAAACCTACCTCCGGCAGGGCCTTCCTTCTGGGGCAGGATATAACTGATCTTTACGGCGGTCAGCTGGATGAAGTCCGTAAAAAGATCGGAATGTCTTTCCAGTCCTCGGCTCTTTTTGACTCTTTATCTGTCGGTGAAAATGTGAGCCTGCCGCTTAAAGAACATACTAAACTTGATAAAAGCGTAATAGAGATAATGCTTAAAATGAAACTTGAACTGGTGGGTCTTCGCGGATTTGAGAATCTCATGCCGAGTGAGATATCCGGAGGCATGAAAAAAAGGGTCGGTCTTGCCCGGGCTATCGCCATGGATCCCCAGATAGTTTTCTACGACGAGCCCACTGCCGGACTGGATCCCATAGTCGCAGCTGTCATAGATAAACTGGTCATGGATCTTTCTCAGAAACTGTCCATTACCAGTATTGTCGTTACTCATGATATGAAAAGCGTGATGACTATCGCGGATAGGATAGCCATGCTTTATCAAGGTAAAGTCCTTGAAGTGGGAACGCCTGATGAAATAAAAAATTCGAAAAATGATATGGTCCAGCAGTTCATTAACGGGAACTATGACGGACCGATAAAGTTTTTTCAGCAGAAAGATGATTATTTGGAACATTTAACCCAATAAAAGGGTCGCTGTTCTTTTTAAAGGGCCCAAATAAAGGATAAGGAGTGAAGTTATGAGGATTTCCAATGAGATAAAAGCCGGTATTCTGGTATTAGCGGCGGTAGCCGTAGGAGTTCTTTTTTTCGCCAAAACAGCTTCGTTTAAACAGGAAACATATGAGATCAAAACCGCTTTTTCCTTTGCCGGAAATTTGAAAAATGACGCTATAGTAAAGTTGAGCGGCGTGGAAGTGGGGCGTTTAACGGCCATGGCTTTTACTTATGATCCTGAAACAAAAGTCCAGTGTGTACTTGATATAAGATCGGATGTCAAGATCCGGAAGGATGCTGTAGCTTATATAGATGTAGCCGGTTTTGTCGGCGACGCTTTCATAGGAATAACCACCGGAACTTCCCCGGAATTCGTCAAGGACGGGGAAGAGATAGCAAGTGAAGAGCCGGTGCAGACCCGCCTTATGATGAAAAAAGCGGAAGAGATCGAAGATAATCTGAAAGATGTGCTTTCCCGGGTAAAAGGTCTTATTGTCAATAACCGTCAGAATCTTGATGAGATCATCAATAACATCGAAGTCATTACGGAGAACTTCGAAGCTTTCAGTGATGATATTAAGAAACATCCTTGGAAACTTTTGTTCAAAGGAAAAGACGACTAGCGGCATTCTTATGAAAAAAAGTATTTCTTATCTTTTATGCATTATACTGATATTATCGTGTAATGCCCTTTCTTTTTCAGACCAGAAAAAAGAGAACGCGGTAGTCCTGTCTTTCCGCGGGACCGTTAAGATATTCCAACCGGGTAAGGATGCCCCAGAGAAATGCAGACGTGATCTTGCTCTTTACGAAGGCACTAAAATTGTGACGGGCCGGAACGCTTTTGTCGACCTCGCGTTCGATTAAAAGGGAGATAATTAGGTCAGGGTAAGCGAGAAC
>CAYMTI010000016.1:0-9855 GCA_964393315.1 uncultured Planctomycetia bacterium | reverse complement strand
AGATCCTGATACGGATTGGGAAGATGTCTCGAACAGGATCAAAGACCTTAAAGAGCAGCTTGAGAAAATGGGAGATGTAAGTCTTGACGCGGTAGAGGAGCATAAACAGTTGAAAGAGCGTTTCGAATTTCTTTCAAAACAACGGGATGATCTTGAGTCGGCCAGGGAATCGCTCATGGGAGCGATAACTAAAATAAACAGGACCACGAAAAAAATGTTCATGGAAAGTTTTGAAAAGATAAGAGCGGAATTCAATTCTTATTTTAAAATGCTTTTTAACGGGGGTAAAGGGGACATTATGCTGGAAGATGAGAATAATATCCTCGAATGCGGTATAGATATCATAGTCCGTCCTCCCGGGAAGAAGCTTCATAATATCATGCAGCTTTCCGGCGGGGAAAAAGCCATGACTGCCATAGCTCTGATCTTTGCCATATTCAAGGTCAATCCCAGCCCTTTTTGTATCCTCGACGAAATAGACGCTCCCCTGGACGAGTCCAATATCGTGAGGTTTTGTACAGTTCTTAAGGAATTCCTGAAACTTTCACAGTTCATAATCGTGACGCATAACCGTATGACCATTCAGCTTGCTGACGTGCTTTACGGTATAACAATGGCGGAAAAAGGGGTTTCAAAGGTAGTGTCAGTGAAATTCTCGGAAGATGATGATTTTGTAGACGAAGCCACAAAAGTCCCCGCGCCGGCGTAGGCACAATCGTAGGGGCGGATCTATGTAACGTGGTTATTTTAACCATTTCCGCAGGATAAAGTTATATTCCTTACCTATCGAGAGCGTTGGATTTTTCCCGGCGGAAAAGCTAACTTGAACAAAACAGTTTTACTCTTTCCTCTGGTCGGAGACCGGGCTAAAAATGTTTTATGCGTCCCGTATGGCAAAGGCTGTACCCTTATCCAGATTCACATTACCGTGTTACGCAAAACGCCTACGCCGTTTCCTCAGGACACTTGACGTATTATGAAATTCGTTTCACGTTTTAACGCGATACGTACGACGTTCAAGTTGTTCCACGGCGAATATAAATTTTGATCATTGAAGAAAGATACCGGCTTATATATAATGTTACTTATGATGGAATATGATCTTGTCGAAAAAATAGGGCAGTTACTCGCGGAAAAAGGGAAAACACTTGCTTTAGCGGAATCCTGTACGGGAGGGTATATTTCTTCTTTGATAACGGATGTCCCCGGGAGTTCTCTGTATTTTAAGGGAGGAGTGGTTTCTTATTCAAATGGTGTGAAGCGGGGTCTTTTGAAAGTTACCCCGTCCGTTATAAAAGATAAGGGTGCTGTCAGCTCCGAGGTTGCGGAGGCAATGGCGGAAGGTATCAGGATCCGGACTGGTTCAGATATAGCCGCGAGTATAACGGGAATAGCGGGTCCTTCCGGTGGGACAGCGGATAAACCCGTAGGGTCGGCATATATCGGTTTTTCTGACGGGTCAGAAAACAGGACAGAAAAAATATATTATACCGGCACAAGGACTGAGATCAAAGAAAAATTCGCTAAGGCTGTTCTTGAATTTATTATAAACAACATTTGATAAAGATCTGAAAAATAATAAATATATTCAACTATGCTATTTAGGTCGATTTATTGCCGGACGTGACAAGGTTGATATAGTGAACTGATGTGAAACGAGTATGATGCAGGTACGGTTAGAAATTGTATATCTGCGGGAATAAGATAAAAGGCCTGGAATGGAATTAATACGCGCGTTCATAGCTGTGGAACTTTCGGAACAAGTAAAAAAGGAGATCATCCGGGTTGTCGGTATCCTGAAAAAAAACGGTGAAAACATAAAATGGGTCAGGCCGGAAAATATGCATCTTACTTTAAAGTTTCTGGGTAACGTAAAAAAAGATCGGATCCCGGAAATAACCCGGAAGATGGAAGAAGCCGCGAAAGGGATCAAAGCTTTCGATATAAGGGTGAACGGGATCGGAGCGTTCCCGGATATGCTTAGAGCCAGGGTCTTGTGGGCCGGGATAGACAATCTTGGGGGAAAGATCCTGGAACTTTTAGCTGAAAAGATAGACGAGAAAATTATCCTGACAGAAAATGGAACGGAAAAGCATGTCTTTAAACCGCACTTGACCATAGGCCGGGTGAAACATATAAAAAACAGGAAGGGGTTTGGAAAAGCAGCCGCGGATATAAATATCAAGCCCGTGAGTATGGGGATTTCCTGTATTTGCCTGTTCAGCTCCCGGTTAACTCCTTCGGGTCCGGAATATGAGAAACTTTCTGTAGTAGAACTTGTCTAGCTCAACCTGGTTGAAATTAACCAGGTTAAAAAGGGCCGAATTCAACCTGGTTGGATTCGGGCGGGTTGAGAATCCTGATGGCAGGGGATGTTGGGATGTGTTCCGTTTTTCTTTTTGTAAGATGTTTTTATATAGACATTTATAGTAGTCCCCCGGAAGGGGAGTTGATAGTTTTTGGTTTTTTATGCATGAAAAACGGGGAAAAATGTGTCTAAAATAGTAAGGGGCGATTTATGGTGTTCAAGAAAGTTTCTATGGAAAACATTTTCACGGTTTTTCATGTATAAAATTAGAGGATAAAAAACATTTGATGAAGGGTAGTATGCGAGATAAATAAAGACTTTACAATTAACAATGGTAATAAGTATAATAATTATTCACAATAATAATTAATATGGGGGTTTGCTATGGCTAAGAATGAAAAAACGAAAACAGTTGCGGAAACAGCGAAAAATAAAGCCTTAGAGTTGGCGTTATCCAAGATAGAGAAAGATTTTGGTGAGGGGGCTATTATGACGATGGGAAAAGGGTATAAGGTTGATATAGACACCATTTCTACCGGATCAATGGCTCTGGATATGGCTTTAGGGGTGAACGGGGTCCCCCGGGGCCGCATAGTTGAGATATTCGGTCCGGAGTCCAGCGGGAAGACCACGCTTACTTTAAGCGTTCTAGCTAACGCTCAAAAAAACGGTGGAGAAGCAGCTTTTATAGACGCGGAGCATGCGTTCGATCCTTCATACGCTAAAAAAATAGGAGTTGATCTGGATAAACTCCTCATTTCTCAGCCCGATAACGGGGAACAGGCCCTGGAAATAGCAGAAACTCTTGTTCGTAGTAACGCTCTTGACGTAATAGTTATTGATTCAGTGGCGGCACTCACTCCTAAAAAAGAGATAGACGGGGAAATGGGAGATTCACATGTAGGGCTCCAGGCCAGGCTTATGAGCCAGGCGCTTAGAAAACTTACGGGGGTCATAAGCAAATCTAAGACCTGTGTTATTTTTATCAACCAGATAAGAATGAAGATCGGGGTTATGTTCGGTAATCCCGAGACCACTACCGGAGGTAACGCTTTGAAATTCTATTCTTCAGTTAGAATAGATCTGAGACGTATAGCGTCCCTTAAAAAAGCCGATACGGTTATCGGCAACAGAGTAAGGGCCAAAGTAGTCAAGAATAAAGTCGCCGCTCCTTTTAAGCAGGCTGAATTCGATATAATGTTCGATGAAGGGATATCAAGATCTTCAAGCATAATAGACCTTGCGGAACAGGTCGGGGTGCTCAAGAAAAGCGGGACCTGGATATCATACGGTGACGAAAAGATAGGGCAGGGCAAAGAGAACGCGAGGTTGTATCTTAAAGACAATAAGAAACTTTTGAAACAACTCGAGAATGAGGTTAAAAAGGCTATGGCCGAAAAAATTTAGTGCCATTTGATCCTCTGAGATAATATTCCAAGGCCTTGGACCGGGGGAAGAGTTTTCAGCGATATTTACCATGGAGACGTCTGACAATGGAAACAGAGAAAAAAAAGGCCGAAAAATATTGTTTAAGGCTTTTGGCGATAAGAGCCCGTACCAGCAAAGAGATATCTAAAAGGTTGGAAGAGAAAGGGTTTTCACCGAGATGCAGGCAGCAGACGGTCAAAAAGCTTATTGATAAAAAACTAGTAAATGATGCCGTTTTTGCCGTGGATTGGATAGAATCGAGAGTAAAATACAAACCTAGGAGCCGGGAACTCATAAAACACGAGCTTCTGCAAAAAGGGGTAAGTGAAGAAATTATCGAAAGGACTATGGCCGCGGCTGGAGATATACTTGATGACAGAAGTATGTCTGCCAGAGCGGTTGAACAGCAGCTTGGTAAACTTGACGACCTGAGCGGGGAAAAGAAAAAGCAAAAACTTTTCAGATCGCTTTTGATGAGAGGGTTTGATATGGATACTGCCAGGGACGCGGTTAATTCGGCGATGGAAGGACTTTAACCCAAGGATAACGGCATATCGATACGGGAAGCAAGATAAGAAAGGGTAAAATGCGTGCGGATGAAATAAGAAGTAAATATCTGAGTTTTTTTGAGAAAAAAGGGCATAGGTCCGTGACAAGTGATCTGCTTGTTCCTGCTAACGATCCCACGCTTCTTTTTACAGGAGCGGGGATGAATCAGTTCAAAGAGCAGTTCATGGGGAAGAACATTGTTTTTACGAGAGCAGTAAGCTGTCAGAAATGCCTGCGGACCGGAGATATAGAAAATGTAGGCCGGACACCGCGGCATCATACGTTCTTTGAAATGCTGGGTAACTTTTCTTTTGGAGACTATTTCAAAAAAGAAGCTATACGGTGGAGTTGGGAATTCATGACCAAAGAACTTTCTATACCGGAAGATAGGTTGTGGGTGTCGGTTTATGAGGAGGATGAAGAGTCCTACGAGATATGGGCCGAAGACGTCGGGATCCCGGGAGAGAGGATCGTTAAGCTCGGGGCTAAAGATAATTTCTGGCCGAGTGACGCCCCGTCAAAAGGGCCTAACGGTCCGTGCGGGCCTTGTTCGGAGATATTTTACGACTGGGGAGAGGGCGTGGGCTGTTCCGAAGAAAGATGCTCTCCTGCATGTGATTGCGGCCGTTTTGTGGAGGTATGGAATCTTGTTTTCACCGAATTCGAACGAAAGTCTGACGGAGAACTTGTGCCGCTACCCAATAAAAATATCGACACCGGAATGGGGCTGGAAAGGATCACTTCAGTTAAACAGAATGTCCGTTCTAATTTTGAAATAGATCTATTTGTTCCAATATTGGAGGAGATAAAAAAAATCACGGGAGATAAAGACGGGGGGTTGGCTGAAAGCGACCTTTATCTTATTGCCGATCACGTAAGGGCGGTTACTTTCGCGATAGGCGACGGAGTCTCCCCTTCCAATGAGAGCAGAGGATATGTCATACGGAAGCTCATAAGGCGGGCTTATTTGAGGAATCCCGCGAAGGAACCGTTCTTGTATAAGCTGGTCCCCAAGGTGACGTCCGCAATGAAGGAAGTTTATCCGGACACCGCAGAAAAACGGGAACATATCAGCGCGATCGTGGAAGAAGAAGAGAACAAATTTAATAATACACTGATATCCGCTATGCCCATACTCGAAAGTATGCTGGCAGAAAATAAGGATGTCCTGCCGGGAAAGGACATATTCAAGCTGGTTGATACTTACGGTATGCCGGTCGATGTGATAGCGGAGACCGCGGCAGCGGATAACATAGAGATAGATATGCCCGGATTCGAACGTTTGATGGAAAAGCGCAAAGAACAGTCCAGGAGATCAAGCGATATCGCGAACGATTTTATCTTTCAGCCCGATCTTTTTGAAGGCGCTCCCAGACCGGAATTGTCCGATAAGATGCCGCTCGAGACCAGAATAAAGTTCATTCTCAAAGAAAATTCCCCCTGTGAGGTTTTGTATCCCGGTGATATAGCCGAGATCATATTGTCGCCGCAAAGTTCCTTGCTCTACGCGGAGTCCGGAGGACAAGCCGGGGACACAGGGATGGTTATTAAAGGGGATTCAGAGATGAGAGTGTTGAACACTTATCAGACACACGGGAGGATAGTGCTGTATGTAGAGGTTGATAAGGGGGAGTTCAAGCTGGGGGACGATGTGGTCCTTTCCCTGGACGATCAAAGGAAAAAGAATACCGCTAAGAACCATACAGCTACACATCTGCTTCAGGCGGCTTTGCGTTTCGTGCTGGGGGATCATGTTAAACAGTCGGGATCAGCCGTTGACGAGAACCGCTTGCGTTTTGATTTTACGCATCTTACCAAAGTTCCCGAAAGGGAGCTTATCAGAATAGAGCAAATGGTCAACGACTGGATAGCCGAAGATATAGAGGTTAGCAAGGAGGAAAAAAGTCTGGATGAGGCTAAAGCAGAAGGCGCTTTGTCCTTTTTCGGCGAAAAGTATGCCGAGGTAGTACGTGTGGTAAGCGTAGGGGAAAGGTCAAAAGAATTATGCGGCGGAACGCATGTTGACAGGACATCGGATATCGGCCTTTTTAAAATAATTTCGGAATCTTCCATTGCCAGCGGAATAAGAAGGATAGAGGCTGTTACGGGTAACAGCGCGGAAAACTGGGTGCGTGATAAATCTAAAGAATATCTTACGGATATAGACGAGCTTGCTGGAAAGACCGGGAAAGATCCGGATGACGGACTGGTTGATGTACTAAAAAATATCACCGCAGGTGGAGTAAAGATTGATAAAGAACTTATAAGAAAATTTGAGGAACAATTGAAACCCGCGGCGCTGAAAGCTGTGGAAGATCTGAAAAAAGAAGCGAAGAATAAGGAAAAAAGCCGGGCCCAGGACAGGTTCAAGTCTATAATTGCGGCTCTGGAGGAAAAAGCAGTTTCTCCTGAAGAGGTTAACGGTATTAAATTTTTCTCTTCTATATTGGAAGACGCTGATATGGGAATGATGAGAAAAGCCGCCAGACATATGGAAAAAAAGATAACAGAAGGGGTTATTTTTCTGGCCGGGAGGAAGGATGGAAAAGCTTCTTTGATCTGTGTTATATCCGGGGATCCAGGCAGAGTCGGTGTGAAAGCCAGCGATATAGTCGGTAAAGCCGCCGAGAAGATAGAAGGCAGAGGCGGCGGGAAAGGTGAGTTTGCCCAGGCCGGGGGGACAAAAGTTTCTGCCCTGTCCGAAGCCGTGGAAGCGGCCAGAGAGTCGATCAGGAACAAAGATTGATAAGGAGAAAAACCAAATGCAAAGTGTGAAATTAGGAAGCAAGGTATATGAAAATCTGGTGAACAGGTCGGATCATTCGAGAGTAAGACTCCAGAAAAAAGTAGCGAGGATGATCGACGATGTGAGACGGGAAGGAGACAAAGCGGTAATACGTTATACCGGCAGATTCGATAAAGTCACTCTTAAGAGAAAAGATCTTAAAGTGACCGAGGCCGAGATCAGCGGAGCTTATCAGGATATAAAACCTGAAATTGTCAATACCCTGAAACAGATAATCAACAATGTAAATAAGTTCTACATGAACCAGATGCCCAAGTCCTGGACATTGAAAAATGATCCCGGGATAGAACTGGGAGAAAAATTCGCTCCGATAGAGAAAGTGGGGGTGTATGTTCCCAGCGGAACGGTGCCGCTGGTCTCCAGCGTTTATATGACAGTACTTCCGGCTAAAATGGCCGGGGTAAAAAAAATAGTTCTTGTTTCGCCGCCGAATAAATACAACAGTATAGATCCTCATATACTGGTTGTAGCTAACTTGCTTAAAGTGGATGAGATATATAAAGTTGGGGGAGCACAGGCGATAGCGGCATTAGCGTTCGGTACGAAGATCATACCAAAGGTGGATAAGATCGTGGGTCCCGGTAACGAATACGTTACCGAGGCGAAACGTCAGGTATATGGGTATTGTGATATTGATATGCTGGCCGGGCCCAGTGAGGTTCTTATAATCGCCAATCATCACGCGAATATTGAATATCTTAAAAAGGATATAATGTCGCAGGCTGAGCATCACAGGGGGCTGTCCATACTTGTTACGCCGTCCAAAAAGATATATGAAGCTTTGCATGGCGACGCGGGGTTAAGAGGGTATCTTATAAAAGTAAAAAACCTGGATGAAGCGGCGGAAGTTTCCAACAGGATCGCGCCCGAGCATCTACAGCTTATGGTAAAATCCCCAAAGAGGCTGCTAAAGAAAATAACGAACGCTGGAGCTATCTTTCTGGGGCAGTATACCCCTGTGGCTGTGGGGGATTATATAGCGGGGCCCAGCCATGTCCTTCCCACCGGAGGCACTGCGCGCTATTATTCAGGGCTTAATATCCGCAGTTTCATAAAGAGCTCGCATATTATAGCTTATTCGAAGAAGGCTTTGAATTCTTCGGCTTTGTGGATAAAGGAATTGACCGAACTTGAAAAACTGGAACAGCATTGGGAGTCGGTAAGGGTAAGATGTGATTAGGGCGGAGGACGTGATCCTCCGGGGATAACAGGATAGTACAGTTTTTAATATGGAGGGGGATATGGGTATTTTTGGATACGGAGAGGGACGAAACAGTAAAAGAGAGGTTTCTTATGAAAGGATATCCAAAGAAACCCGGATCAAAATACCTTTACTGAATATTGACGGAAAGGGCAATAGCAAAATAAGCACATCCATAGGTTTTCTGGACCATATGCTTACGTTGTTCGCTTATCACGGTTTTTTTGATTTGGAGATATCCGCGGAAGGTGATACCCATGTTGATAATCATCACCTTAATGAGGATATGGGACTGGCCCTGGGTGAGGCTTTTAAGAAAGCTCTGGGCGATTTTAAGGGGATAACCCGTACGGCTTCGGCCGAGGTTCCCATGGATAAAGCCGCCGCGAAAGTCCTGGTGGATTTGTCTAATCGACCCTCGTTCACGTTCAGGATAAGTGATGTGCCGGAAACATCTATAGGAGATGACGAGGGATATTCGTTGCATTACGCTAAGGATTTTTTTGAAAGTTTCACGAATAAATTATGCATTAACCTTCATATAGAAATATCGGGAGAAGGAGACCTGCATCATTATCTGGAAGCGGCATTCAAGGCTTTTGGGATGGCTCTGGATAAAGCTACCAGTATAGATCCCAGGAGGCCTGATGAAGTGCCGTCCAGCAAGGGGATCTTATAGCGAACAGTAAACTGTGATCTGTGATCGATATAAAGGGAGGGTTAATTTACTTAAGGATGTACGTTAAGATCTCAATGAAGAGTATTTATTATCTATAACTGGTCGTTGTTCACAAAACATAGTCAGGACTGAAAAATGATAGGAATTATTGATTACGGGGCAGGGAATTTAAGGAGCGTATTCAACGCTTTTAAATATATCGGGCGGGAAGTGAAGTTTTGTTCCAGTACTGAAGAACTTAGCGGTATTGAAAAACTGGTTTTACCGGGTGTGGGATCGTCGGGCGACGCGATGAAAGCTCTGGCTGATAAAGGTTTTGACGAAGCGTTGAAAGAATATATAGGCAAAGGAAAACTTTTTCTGGGAATATGCCTTGGGCTTCAGCTTCTTTTTGAGAGAAGCCATGAGGGCGTAGGATGTGAAGGTCTCGGTCTGGTCAAGGGCGAGGTCAAGACCTTCCCTAGAGAGAAAGGTCTTAAGGTCCCCCAGATAGGATGGAATAATATGTCTTACAGAGATGAAACCTGTCCGCTTTTCAGGGGGATAAAGGATAATTCTTTTTTTTATTTTGTGCATTCTTACTACTGTGATACCGCTCAGCCAGAATATACCGTGGGCGAAACCTTTTATGGAATTGATTATACGTCGGTGTTATGGAAAGAAAACATTTTTGCCGTTCAGTTCCATCCCGAGAGGTCTCAGGATGCCGGATTGAAATTGCTTGAGAATTTTTCGAAAATATGAAGATATTACCCGCGATAGATATAATAGCCGGAAAAACCGTAAGACTTGTTGAGGGTCGATACGACAGGAAAATGAGTTATGAGATCGATCCCGTTGAAGCGGCTGAAAAATGGGAGTCGATGGGGGCGTCGATCCTGCAT
>CAYMTI010000015.1:0-10551 GCA_964393315.1 uncultured Planctomycetia bacterium | reverse complement strand
AAAGAATACTAAACGGGGGAAGCGTCAAACCCGATAATGTCGAAGAGCTCATGAAAGAAGAAGATATTGACGGCGGTTTGATAGGAGGCGCCAGCTTGAAGGCAGAGAGCTTTGCTGATATAATCAAAGCTACTTCAAAACTTTACGCTTAACGAAAAAAGGCGGGAAAATATGTATATAGTTCTGATCGTTATACACATAATTGTATGTTTTATCTTGATCCTTACGATACTTTTGCAGGCAGGTAGAGGGGGAGGGCTGACTGAAAGCCTGGGAGGAGATACCACGCAATCTGTTCTGGGGACTCAGGCTCCTGTTCTGCTTAAAAGGACCACTGAGATAAGCGCGATCGTTTTTTTGATCACATCGTTGCTGCTGGGTGTGGTTTCCACTGGTAAGAACAGGTCTTTGTTGAACCAAATGAGGATGCCGGATCTGCCGAAGGGTGTCTATACCTCATCTATGGAAGGAGATATGACTACAAGTGCATCCGGGGAAAATGCTTCCCCCTTGAGTAAGGGCGGGGACACAGGCCTGCCGTCAGCGCAGGATAATTTTCCCGTGGAGAAATAAACGGTTTATCAGTCTAGATGTCAATGTTAAATTTAGAATTAAAGTGTTTTAGAGAGCCGCTGTTATATATATTAATAGTGGCTCTTTTTTTATTTTTTACTTTTCCGGCATCTTTTGCTTTAGAGAGTATGATCCCACGTGACGCTTATGTTTCTTCGGGCATAGGTGATGCCAGGATATTAATACCGTTTCTCGCTGACGATTCCGCTTCGAGTTCTATTTGTGGAATGATATACAATGGGTTGACCCGTATAGATAAGGATCTGAATATAAAGGGTGATCTTGCCGAAAACTGGCAGATATCAGATGACGGCCTGGTCATAACTTTTTATTTAAAAAAAGATATTTTATGGCATGACGGGGAACCTTTTACCGCGAAAGATGTCGCTTATACTTATAAGACAATTTTATCGCCGAAAACAGCCTGTCCTTACATATCAAGTTATAAAAACATCGTGGATATTGTAGTTGTAGATGATTATTCTATAAGATTTACTTATGAAAAACCCTATACTCCCGCCCTGCTTAAATTCGGTATGGGTATAATACCGCAACATATTTTCAGTAAAGAAAAAGATATCAGAAGATCTTTTTACGCCAGGAATCCTGTAGGCACCGGCCCTTATGCGTTTTCGAAATGGATAAGCGGCGAATATATTTTGCTTAAGGCGAATACCGCATATTTCGAACATACACCGCATATAAAGTATTATGTATACAGGATAATTCCCGATCAGGCCGTACAGTTTCTTGAGCTTGTTACCGAGGGTATAGATTCGATGGACCTTAACCCCTATCAATACCGGTACAGGAGTGAAACTAAAGACTTTAAACGGAATATAAACAAATATAAGTACTTAGCTCATTCATACACTTATCTTGCTTATAACCTTTCAGATGAGTTTTTTTCTGATATGCGCGTACGAAAAGCGTTGACTATGGCCATAAATAAAAGAGAGATCATTAACGCGGTGCTTCTGGGGCTTGGAGAAGAATGTTCGGGGCCTTTTCTGAAAGATACCGATTATTATGACAGTACGGTTGAGGATGTATATGATCCGGGAAAAGCTAAGATCTTGATGAAAGAAGCCGGCTGGGTAGATGTTGATTCAGACGGTATACGTGAAAAGAATGGCCGTAAATTTCATATAAAGATCGCCACAAATCAGGGGAATCAGGTAAGAGAAGATACTGCCGCTGTTATCCAGAAACAGTGGAAAGAGATAGGGGTGAAAGCCGATATCCAGGTAGTGGCCTGGGCCGCTTTTTTAGATCAGTTCGTTACTAAAAAAAATTTTCAGGCCGTAATAATGGGATGGACCCTTCCGGCTGACCCGGATCCCTATGCTGTATGGCATTCAGATTCTATTATGTCAGGGGGGCTGAATTTTATTTCTTATTCAAATCCTGTTGTCGACGATCTTATAGAGAAAGGGCGTATGGAATTCGATCTGTCAAAAAGATCAGAAATATACAGGAAAATACACAAGTTAATAGCGGAAGAATGCCCTTATACTTTTTTATTCTTTCCCTATGCTACCCCGGCTATAAAGCAAAGGTTCAAGGGAATAGAACCTGCCCCCGCCGGAATAGGGTATAATTTTATAGACTGGTATGTTGACGATAACAAGGTCAAATATAAATTTTGATCAGTTCCGAAGATGATACGCGACAGACGATATGAGAGGTTCTTGGCCGATTAGATGAGGTTGATCTGTTAGATTGAATGATGTGCCCGGGGTCGAGTGAGTTATTTTCCCGCGGCCGCGGAATGTAAAACCACAAAATTGAAAATGAGAAGATATATATTCAAACGTTTATTGATGATCGTTCCTATGCTTTTAGGAATATCACTTGTAATGTTCGTTATAATGCATATTGCTCCGGGTGATCCCGCAAGTATCAGGTACGGGCTTAATCCTGAGGTATCTGAAAGCGCGAGGGGAGAATTCGCGGCAATGTACGGACTGGATGAGCCCGTATTGAAACAGTATATATCATGGCTGAAAAGATTTTTCACTTTTGATTTTGGCAATTCTTTGATAGATGACCAGCCTGTGATAAACAAAATCCTGGAACGGTTACCGGCGACTGTTCTTCTCCAGGCCGTATCTCTTTTTGTAGTCATAATTATATCTGTCCCGGTGGGTGTTTTAAGCGGGATAAAACGTAATTCTTCTTTTGACAAAGTCACGACGATCCTTGTCTTTACGGGGTACGCGTTGCCGACATTCTGGCTGGCTCTTCTTTTGATATTTTTTTTCGGGTTCAAACTACAGTTGTTTCCCGTAGCGGGGATGAGCCCCTGGTATTCTGAATTCCTGCCTGCGGGAGCGAGGATAAGGGATATATTGTGGCATACCGTTCTGCCGGTAGTAGCTACGAGTTTCGGTTCTCTCGCGGCGTTATCTAGGTATTCAAGGTCAAGTATTATAGAGGTTATGAATGAACCTTTTGTCCTGACTGCCAGGGCCAAGGGTTTGCCGGAGTGGAGGGTCATCATTTTTCATATCCTCCGTAACGGGCTCCTTCCCATCGTGACAGTTCTTGGGCTTACTCTTCCGGTACTTATATCCGGAAGTTTTATTTTTGAGAGTATTTTTGCCTGGCCCGGGATGGGAAGGCTTGGATATGAGGCGATCATGGGATATGATTATCCAGTTGTAATGGGGATAGGGGTTATCGCGACTTTGTTAACGCTTGTGGGAATATTGGTGTCAGATATTACTTACGCGTTAGTCGATCCAAGAATACGATTGAATGGCCGGCGATAGGCAATAACCTTTAGGGTATGATAACTATCATGAATAAGAGAATAATAACAGGATCAGTAATAATCTTAATACTTGTAGCGAGCGCTGTATTTGCGCCTTTCATAGCACGTTACGATCCCGTCAAAATGGACCTTACAGCGGAAGGAAGACTGCAGGGGCCTTCTATTGATCATTATTTCGGTACGGATAGTCTGGGAAGGGACATTTTCAGCCGGATGCTATATGGGGCGAGAATATCGTTAAGTGTGGGATTAATAGCTGTTATCATATCCGTGATAATAGGATTACTGCTGGGTAGTATAAGCGGTTATTACGGAGGCAAAGTCGATTATGTGGTTATGCGTCTCGTGGAACTTATGTATTGTTTCCCGACTTTCTTTCTGATCATGATGATAATAACCTTTCTGGGGCCCAGTATCATTAACGTAATGGTAGTTATAGGACTGACCAGTTGGCCGGGATTATGCCGTTTGGTCAGGGCAGAGTTCCTTTCTCTCAGAGAACGGGATTTTGTCCATAGCGCTAAAATACAGGGAGTTTCTGACACGCGCATTATTTTCAGGCATATTTTACCCAACGCTATGGGACCTGTATATGTCAGCGCTACATTGAGCGTGGGAGGAGCGATACTGATAGAAAGCGCGTTAAGTTTTTTGGGATTAGGAGTCCAGATACCTACTCCCAGCTGGGGAAATATTTTAACTAATGGTAAATTTTATATGGATTACGCATGGTGGATGATGTTTTTCCCGGGGTTGGCTATTCTGATAACCGTATTAAGTATAAATCTTATAGGCGAGGGGCTGCGTGAAAAACTGGATCCCAAACTCAAGGTTCATGATTAATATTTAGTATGGATGTATGTAACGTATGAAGGGCTGGAAAAGTGCCGAATAAAGAAGATATCTTACAGATAAAGAACTTAACGATCTTTATTTCCGGAAAAAAGATCCTGGATAATATGTCTCTTTCTGTTGAGAAAGGCAAAGTTACGGCGATAGTGGGCGAGTCAGGTAGCGGAAAGACCATGACAGCTCTTTCGATATTGAGACTTCTTCCTTCGTCCGCGGTAGTTAAGAATGGAGAGATATTGTTCAAGGGCCAAAATATACTGGGTTTTACGGAAAAAGAAATAAGATCGATAAGGGGTAACCGTATTTCTATGGTATTCCAGGAACCTTTTCTTTCACTGAATCCTCTTATGAAGATCGGTATTCAAGTGAAAGAAGCTTTGCTTGCTCATGATAATATCCCCGTCGGGCAGTTAAAAGAAAAGGTCCGGGATCTATTTTCTGCAGTTAAATTGCCATTTGAAATAGCGGGTTCTTATCCTCACGAGATATCCGGTGGAATGCGGCAGAGGGTACTTATTGCGATCGCTATAGCTTCCGGACCGGAATTTTTGATCCTTGACGAACCTACTACCGCTCTTGATGTTTCAATACAGAAAGATATATTGGAAGAGATCATAAAAATAAAAAAAGATAAACGTCTTACGATCTTGTTTATTTCTCATGATTTTTCTGTGGTAAATCTTATGGCGGATAATGTAGCAGTGATGAAAAACGGTAAAATCATAGAATACGGGGAGAGGAAAAAAATTATAATGCATCCAAAAGAAATATATACGAGGCAGTTGATAGAATGTATTCCGCGCTTAGGGGATACAAGAGAGAGATTACCCGAATATGGGGGATTATATGAGTAAAGTGCTGGAACTTAAAGATATTCGGAAATATTTCGCGGAAAAACGCTTTTTGTTCTTTAATCCGGGGAAAGTCATCAAGGCAGTTGATGGGGTTTCTTTCTCGGTGAATAAGGGGGAAACTTTCGGTCTTGTCGGGGAGTCGGGCTGTGGGAAAACCACAATTGCTAAGATAGTAGCAGGTATTATCACGCCGGATTCGGGAAGGGTTACGTTCAAAGGTAAATGTGATATGGTGTTCCAGGATCCTTTAGGTTCACTCAATCCCAGGATGAATATCTTCGATATAGTTACCGAACCATTGTTTGTCCGGGGATGTAAAAAGAACCTTATTGTAAGACGATATGAAGAAATTACCGCCATGGTCAGAATGTCCGGCAAAGATATAAAGGAAAAATTTCCCCATCAGTTTTCCGGAGGACAACGGCAGCGTATAGCAATTGCCCGGGCCATAATAAGTGAACCGGAGCTGCTGCTTCTTGATGAGGCTGTTTCCAGTTTAGATGTTTCGGTCCAGGCGGGTATTTTGAACCTTTTAAAAGACTTACAGCGGGAAACGGGAATATCCTATTTGTTTATATCTCATGATCTACGTGTAGTTGAATTCATGTCCGACACTGTGGGTATCATGAAAGACGGGAAGCTTGTGGAAATAGCTTCTAAATATGAGATATACAATAATCCGGGTTCTGACTATACAAAAGATCTTTTGACCTGTATCCCTGAAATCTAATTATTGATTTTCATCGTAAAATCTGGTAAACTGACCCTTCAGAGCACTAATAAACATGATCAGTACGTTGATTTACATAAATCCATATATAATAAGGAGTTCCTAATGGGTTATAATATAGGTGAAAAAATACTGCTTTCACATGCTATAGGCGTAAAAGAGATAGCTCCCGGCGATTTTATAAAGGCTAATATAGACATTTGTCTTGGAAATGACATTACCAGTCCGATAGCTATCAAAGAGTTCAGGGAACTTGGTCTAAAAAAAGTTTTTAATCAAAATAGAATAATGCTTGTTCCCGATCATTTTCTGCCGGCTAAGGATGTGCTCAGTGCGAATCAGGCTAAAATACTCAAGGATTTTGCAGAAGAATACGGTATCTCCAACTATTTTGAATTGGGAGAAATGGGCGTTGAGCATGCGCTTCTACCGGAAAGGGGTCTTGTTTTGCCCGGGGACCTTATGATAGGAGCCGACTCTCATACCTGTACTCACGGAGCGCTTGGAGCATTTACGACCGGTGTCGGAAGTACGGATCTTGCATATGCCATGGCGTTCGGCGAGTGCTGGCTTAAAGTTCCGGAAACCATAAAAATAAGATTTTCAGGGAAACCCAGAAAATGGGTCGGGGGAAAAGATCTCATACTTCACGTGATAGCGGATCTGGGGGTTTCCGGAGCGCTTTATAAGTCACTGGAGTTCTGCGGAGATACGTTTGAGTACCTTTCAATGGATGACAGGCTGTCCATATGCAATATGGCGATAGAAGCCGGGGCTAAGAACGGTATTATAGCCCCCGATAAGATAACAGAAAAATATGTAAAAACGGCGATCAAGAAATATAAACCCTCCAGGAAGAGTTTTACGTTATTGAAAAGCGATGATGACGCGGGATATTCCGAAGTAAGGGAATATAACGTATCCAAGCTCGAGCCTGTCGTTGCCGCTCCGCACTTACCTTCGAACGGTAAACCTGTAAGCGCGTACGAAAATGTTAGAGTCGATCAGGTCGTGATCGGTTCTTGTACGAATGGAAGGATAGAGGACCTTAAGATAGCCTCGGCGGTATTAAAGAACAGGAAGGTCAATCCTGATACAAGATTGATAGTCATTCCCGCTACTCAGGCCATCTATCTTGAAGCCGTCAAGCTAGGATATGCGGATCTGATCACAAGGGCGGGTGGCGTTTTTTGTACGCCCAGCTGCGGACCCTGCTTAGGAGGCCACATGGGAATATTGGCTGAAGGAGAGGTAGCGGTAGCTACGACGAACAGGAATTTTGTGGGCAGAATGGGCCATCCTAAGAGTTATATCTATCTAACGAACCCGGCTATAGCAGCAGCCAGTGCGGTTAAAGGGAAGATCATCCATCCGTCATTGTTAAATAAATAATTGATATTTGCGGGAGGCAAAATGAAGCTTAAAGGAAAGGTTTTTAAATTTGGGAGTGATATAAACACAGATGAGATAATACCTGCCAGGTATTTAAATACTTCTGACCCCGATGAGTTAGCGAAATACTGTATGGAAGACGCCGATCCTGAATTTATTAATAAAATGAAACCGGGGGATATTATTGTCGCCGGAGATAATTTTGGATGCGGTTCCAGCCGGGAACACGCTCCTATCTCTATAAAGGCTGCCGGGATATCATGTGTGGTCGCCAAAAGTTTTGCCAGAATATTCTATAGGAATTGTATCAATATCGGGCTTCCTATTTTCACCTGCGGAGAAGTTGTGGATGAACTAGAGGACGGGGATATTATAGAAGTGAATGTTTCAAAAGGAGAGATCACTAAAAAAAATGAAAAAAAAGTTTATAGATCCGAAGTTTTCCCGCCGTTCATAAAAAAAATGATCAAATGCGGAGGACTTATGGAGTATGCCAAAACCAGAAAATGAGGAAGAAGAGAAGGTGTACAGAAAAGTGGAGGAAATATGTACAAGATAGCTGTTTTGCCGGGAGATGGGACAGGTCCGGAAGTAGTGAGAGAAGGGTTGAAAGTGCTGAATGCCGTGAATTCCAGGTTCAATATCGATATGGAGTTTACTACTTATGATTGGGGCGGGGAAAAATATATCAAAGAAGGCATTGTTCTTCCGGATAACGCCGTTGATGAACTGAAAAAATATGATTCTATCTTTCTGGGAGCTATAGGCCATACCGATGTTAAACCGGGAATACTTGAAAGAGGCATATTGTTGAAGCTTCGTTTTGAATTGGATCAGTATATAAATCTCAGGCCGGTGAAACTTTATCCTAATGTATATACGCCGATCAAGGGAAAGGGGCCGGAGGATATTGATTTTGTTGTTGTCAGGGAGAATACAGAAGGGGCTTATACCGGTACGGGCGGAATATTAAAAAAAGGTACGCCTGACGAAGTGGCGATCCAGACATCTATTAACACGCGTAAAGGGGTGGAAAGGTGCCTGCGGTTCGCTTTTGAGTACGCTAAAAAACGGAACAAAAAGAATAAACTTACACTTTGCGGTAAAACGAATGTTCTTACACATGCTTTTGATCTATGGGAAAGAGCGTTCCATGAAATAGGTGAAAAAGATTATCCTGAGATCGAAAGGGATTATGCCCATATTGATGCCATGACCCTTTACATGATAGAATGTCCCGAAAGGTATGATGTCATCGTTACTGATAATATGTTCGGTGATATTATCACGGATCTAGCGGCTATGATCCAGGGGGGGCTTGGTGTGGCTTCCGGCGGCAATATAAATCCCGAAGGGGTTTCCATGTTTGAGCCTATAGGAGGAACAGCGCCGGCTTTTACCGGCAAGAACGAGATCAATCCTATAGCGGCAATAGGTTCAGCGGGTATGATGCTCGAAATGCTGGGCGAAGAGGACGCGGCTAATGCCGTTCAGGACGCTATCATAAAGGTCACTCCTAAAATGAAAAGTATGAGGGCCGCGGAAATGGGTTATTCCACGGCTGAAATTGGAGATCTGGTTGTTGCAGCCCTGGGATAAGGGAGTGTCTTTTTTGATGCTGCCGAAGAGGGCTCTCTATTTTTCTGAAAAAAGCGAAAGAATAAGCTGAAGGGAATAAAAGATGTTGAAAAAGAAAGAAAAATATAATGTCGCCGTTATGGGCGCTACGGGAGCTGTTGGTACTCAATTCTTATGGATCCTTGAAGAAAGAAGTTTTCCAATAGACGAGTTAAGGCTTCTCGCGAGCGAACGTTCCAGAGGCAGGGAGCTGGAATTTAAAGGAGAAAAGATACCTGTTCGGGTATTGGCGGAAGATTCCTTTGAAGGTATAGATATAGTTCTTGCTTCAGCCGGCGCCTCACGAAGCAGGGAGTACCTGCCTTATGCCGTTAAGGCAGGGGCGGTTTGCATCGATAATTCAAGCGCTTATCGGATGGATCCGGGAATACCCCTTGTAGTGCCGGAAGTGAACCCGGATGCTCTTAGAGACCATAAGGGCATAATAGCTAATCCGAATTGTTCTACTATACAGCTGGTGCTTCCTTTGAAGGCAATACAGAATGAGACAGGGATAAAGAGGGTGGTCGTAACAACTTTTCAGTCTGTATCGGGCGCCGGACAGAGTAACATACTGGAAATGGAGGCGCAGGTCAAGAAACTCAGCAAAAAAGAATCTCATTACGGTATCGGTGATCATACTGTAACACGGGATATGATCGAGCAGTTCCAGCACCAGATAGCTTATAACTGTATACCGCATATCGATTCTTTTACGGAAAACGGATATACAAAAGAAGAGATAAAAATGATAAATGAGACCAGAAAGATACTTGACCTTCCCGATCTAGCGGTAACATCCACGTGCGTGAGGGTCCCGGTGTATTACGCTCATTCCGAAAGCGTCAATATAGAGACCGAAGATAAGATCACGCAATATGAAGCGGTAGAACTTATGAAGGCTTTTGACGGGATAATAGTGGAGGATGATCCTGCAAATAACGTTTATCCAATGCCGGTATTAATTGAAGGGAAGGACGAGGTATATGTCGGCAGAATAAGAGAAGACGAATCTATCCCCAACGGTCTTAATTTCTGGGTTGTAGCTGATAACCTTAGAAAAGGCGCCGCGTTAAACGCCGTTCAGATAGCCGAAAAATTAGTAGGAAAGTAAGTCGTGGGGCAGCTCTTGAAAAGTGAAATCCTCGATGTTGGTTCGTCGATAATCATTCAACATTTCAAGCCATACAGCCCCCCTAGATACCCCGGGGACATATGCGAAACATCAAGATAACGATAGCCTATGACGGTACTGCGTATAACGGGTGGCAATACCAGGATAACGGAATAACTATACAGGGTGAGATAGAAAAGGCCATCAGAAAGGTTTTCGGGAAGAGGCATGTTCTTTACGGGGCCGGTCGTACGGATGCCGGGGTTCATGCCTGTGCCCAGACAGCGAATTTCAAGATATCTTCTTTCATTCCCGCGAAAAGTATATCCGATGCTCTTAACACTTTCTTGCCTTGTGACATAGCTGTTATGAAAGCGGTGGAAGTTCCCATCGATTTCCATTCTCAGTATGCCGCCAAAGAGAAACATTACCGGTACCATATTTTTAATTCCCATGGCAGGGATCCTTTTAAAGAGAAATACGCCTGGCGTTCAGGATATAAACTTAACTTATCATTGATGCGCAGAGAAGCTGAATGTCTTATCGGTAAACACGACTTTAAAAGCTTCCAGGCGAAAGATAAAAAAGAAAGAAGTTCGGTCAGGACTATTAACAGTTTAAAAATACGGAAAACGAAAAAAGA
>CAYMTI010000014.1:0-10701 GCA_964393315.1 uncultured Planctomycetia bacterium | reverse complement strand
AATTATAACAGATTACGGGTGTTGCACTGGTTACTTGAACCTAAGGACACTCTTTCTAACTTATTATTTTAAAGGAGGTTGTGAAATAAATATTATTTATATGCATATTTGTTTTGTAACTCTTTTATTAGTGGTATGTTATAAGGAGTATCTCCGATAAAAGGGCTTTGCTTTTACTTTTCGTTTGAATGTGATACACTACTATTTACAGAGGAGAAAAAATATGGGTAGATTCGAGGAATTAGTTTATTACGGGAAGCTTTTGCATGAAAAAAATATGGTCATAGGTGCAGGGGGGAATATAAGTGTTCGAGATGGTAACGGAATGATAATAAAGAAAAAAGATGTAAATATGGCAGTATGTGATAAAGAAGGATATGTTAAATTTAGATCTGACGTACAGGACTCGGAACAGGAAGACGTGAGTTCTGAAACTCCTTTACATAAAGTATGTTATGAGGCTTCCAAAAATTGGGGGGCAGTTATACATGTTCATTCGCCTTATATGATCGCGGTTGCGCAAAGAACAAAAGAATTATTATCTGTTTCTTATGAATTTGATTGTATTATCGGGGAAAAAGTTCCGGTCATAGACTATATCCAGCCCGGGTCTGAAACTCTTGCTCTGGAGTGCAAAAAAGAAATAAGTAAAGGAGCCGGCACTTTATTGCTGCGGCGGCATGGAGGTCTTTCCGCAGGCAAAGATCTTGAAGAGGCTTTTCAAAAAGTACTTGCTTTGGAAAGAGCCTGTATAGCGTTCTTAAACTTATAATTATAAGAAAAGTCAGGAGGAATAGGTGTTTTTATAAATAACTGACCTATATTTCTTGACTACACAGGCATATTGATATACAATTTACACGAAATTTCTGTTTTAAATACATGAAAATATATCGGCTTTATCCGTTTTGAGGTAGAGGAAAAAGCTGAAGAGGTATTTTTTTCTTTAAATCACATATTCATAGAGTTTTAGTTTGCCAGTATCAGTAACCGGAAGAGGGGAAAATGGCTGAAAAAAAATTGAAATTGGGGATCCCTAAGGGGAGCCTTCAGGAAGCAACGATCAGATTGTTCGAAAAAGCCGGGTATAAGATAAGAGTATCTGCACGCTCTTATTTTCCCGCTATAGACGATGAGGAAATAGAAGTTGTTCTTTTCAGGGCGCAGGAAATGTCCCGTTATGTAGAGGACGGGATCATTGATTGCGGCATGACCGGAAATGACTGGATAGAGGAAAATTGTTCCGATGTAGAGAAAATATCCGAACTTATTTACGCCAAACAAAGCATGCGACCCGTGAAATGGGTGCTAGCTGTTCCGGAAGAATCTGGTGTACAGGGAGTAAAAGACCTGGAAGGAAAAAAAATAGCTACTGAACTGGTAGGCGTTACTAAAAGGTATCTGGAGGAGAAAGGCGTGACAGCTGAAGTTGAGTTCAGCTGGGGAGCGACAGAAGTAAAGCCCAAAATGGGAATAGATGCTATCGTCGAGGTTACGGAGACAGGGTCAAGCCTTAAGGCCAACGGACTCAGGATAGTTGAAACCCTTTGTGAATCAACTACGCAGTTCATCGTGAATAAGAAAGCGTGGCAGGACGCGTGGAAAAGGGAAAAAGTGGAAAGAATAGTACTTTTGTTACAGGGAGCCATTCTCGCTCAGGGGAAAGTAGGGCTGAAAATGAATGCCCGGAAAAAAGATATAGAGAAGATAGTTTCTATTTTACCGTCCATGAATACGCCGACAATTTCCTGTCTTTTTAATGATGAATGGGTAGACATAGAAACTATAATAGACGAGGAAGATGTCAAAAAGCTTATTCCGGAATTAAGAGGGGCCGGGGCGCAGGCTTTTATAGAATACCCTCTGAATAAAGTGATATATTGATAGAACTTACAACAGGATTTGGGAAACAGATTCTACTTATGTGCTGGAGGAGGTGTGAGTTAGATGCCCTGTGGGAAGAAAAGAAAGATCAAAAAAGTAAAAAGACATAAACGTAAAAAACGTATGCGCAGAGACAGACATAAAAAGAGAAAGGTATAACGTAATTGCGTCCCGTAATTTTTCCGCTAATTTATATGATACTAATTTTTTCTCTCCCGGTGTTAGCCGGAGCGGGATCTTTTCCGGGATCGGTTGAACCGCGGACAGTATCTTTTAAAAACACGGATCCCGGAGTTAAAACTGTCGCGGACGCCCTTAGTTATTATATAATGGGGACGTTATATGATAATCAGGGAGTTCCGGAAAAAGCTATAAAAGAATATGACGCTGCTTTACAATACAGGCCGGACATAGTAGGTATTTATCTGAAAAAAGGCGCGGATCTACTGCTTACCGATAAAAAAGAGGAAGCGGTGCAAACGTTGAATACCGCATTGCGGATCAAGCCGGATGAAGTAAAAGCATATTTGCTGTTGGCGCTTATATATACATCCGAAGGCGAATTTGAAGAGGCCCAGAAGCAGCATGAAAAAGCGCTGTCATTTGATCCGGATAACATAAAAGTGCTGACATTTTTATCCGATCTTTTTATTATGCAGCAGAAACTCGACGAAGCTGCCCAAATATACGAGCGGATCGTGAATATCAAAAAGAACGATCCTCTTATGTTCTTTAATCTGGGTATAATTTACAGTAAACTGAATGATTACGAAAAAGCGGTAGACAGGCTTAATGATGCTGTAGAATTGGAAGAAAGTTATGTTGAAGCCCATATGGTCCTTGGGTTCTTATACGAGATGACCGGGAGCGAAAAAAAGGCCATATCCGAGTATAAAAAGGTACTTGAAATAGATTTCTTGAACAGGGACGCGCATTCCAGGCTGGGTCAGTTATACATGAAGCTCGGGGATAGGACCGGAGCGATCGACCAGAACAGGACACTTATGCGTATTGATGTGACGGATGTCCAGCCTTATTTGAGGAATTTCAGTATTTATGTTCAGGAAAAACAGTACAAAAAGGCTGAGGATATTTTAAAAAAAGCTTTACGTAACGGGGTTAACGTTCCCGTTGTATACGCGAGCCTTGGATATCTTTCGAGCCTTCTGGAGAAACACAAGGAAGCTGTGGATTATTATTCGATAGCGGCAGAAAAAAAACCCGATGAGATGATGTATGTTTTTTTTCTGGCGGTTTCTTTGGAAAGGTCCGGGAAGAGAAATAAAGCCATAAGAACGCTTGAAAAAGCCGTAATAGAAGAAGAAGCTTCTCCCGAGATGCTCAATTATCTCGGATATTTGTATATAGAAGAGAACAGAAAAATGGACCAGGCGATAGAGCTGATAAAAAGAGCCCTGGAGATCAAACCCGGTAACGGGGCTTATCTTGACAGCCTGGGGTGGGCGTATTTTAAAAAGGGGGATCTGGATAAAGCCCTCTTTAACGTAAAAAAGGCCAGTAAACTTATACCCATGGATCCTACCATAAGGGAACACCTAGGGGATATATATGATGCCATGGGAGAAAAAGAGAAAGCGATTAAGTCTTTGCAGTTTTCATATCAAATAGATCCGGCTAACACCCGGGTAAAGAAAAAAATACTTAAACTAAAAAAAATCCTGGATAGTGCAACAACATAAGTAATGGAATGATATGGAAAGCACTTATGATGAGAAAGACCTGAAGAAAAAAGCGATCGATATAAGAAAAGACATACTTGAAATGCTCAATAAAGCGGGGAGTGGTCATACGGGAGGGTCTCTATCCATTGTTGAGATACTGGTCAGTCTGTATTACGGCAGGATAAATGTTTCTCCAAATACACATGATATTGCTTCAAGAGATAAATTTGTACTTTCAAAAGGACATGGATGTCCCGCGCTTTATGCTGTTTTAGCTGACAGGGGGTTTTTCCCGAAAGAAGAACTGTCTTCGTTGAGGAAGCTGGGGTCAAGATTGCAGGGACATCCTCAGAAAGGTCTTCCAGGACTGGAGATATCCAGCGGGTCTCTCGGACAGGGGCTTTCCGTAGCCGAAGGGATAGCCCTGGCCGACAGGATGGACGGTGTAGACGCCAGGGTGTATTGCCTGATGGGAGACGGGGAAACGAACGAAGGACAGGTTTGGGAAGCGGCTATGACGGCGGCACATTACAAGCTGGATAATCTTTGCGGAATAATAGATTATAACAAACTCCAGATCGACGGTTTTTGCTGCGAAGTTAAAGATCTCGGGGAGTACAAAAGTAAGTGGGAAAATTTCGGATGGTATGTTATCGAGGTAGACGGGCATAATTTCGAGCAGCTTGATAAGGCGTTCAACACGGCGAAAGATATAAAAGGGCAGCCCCAGATGATAATAGCGCACACCATAAAGGGTAAAGGGATTTCCTTTATCGAGAATAAAGCAGAGTGGCATGGTATCGCACCTAAAGATGAAGAGTTAAAAAAGGCTCTTTCCGAGTTAGCGGAGCAGGAGAATTCTTTGTAGGTGATCAAATAAAATAAGCGGTCCATAAAGCCGAAACCGGGAGGTTTATAAATGAACAGAGTTTGGATAATGAGATTACGTCAGAACAAAGTTAAAATAATAATTTTCTTTATTATCGTAATACTGCTTGTCTTTTCCTACGTCGGGTTGATGAGTCTGGAATCCTTTTACAGAAAAATGACCCTGGCTACTATGCCTGTACAATTCATTATGGCAGGGATACACGCGGGGATCTTCGTGTTCATGTATTTGACCTTTCTCAGAGGCGGCTTTGCCAAATTGGATAAAGCGCCGATCAAAGGGAAAGACGTATCTATAACCTGGGATGATGTCATAGGGATGCAGGACGCCAAAGAAGAAGCCAAGGAAGTAGTATCTCTGATCAAGGACAGAGCTCAGCTTCATAAAATGGGCGGCAGTGTGGTGAAAGGCCTGCTTATGCTAGGGCCCCCCGGATGCGGTAAAACTTATATGGCCAAAGCGATCGCTACGGAAGCCAAGATGCCTTTTATATCCATGAGCGGAAGTGAGTTTGTAGAAGTTTTCGTGGGAGTAGGGGCTTCCAGGGTCAGGAAACTGTTTCAGAAGGCCAGGGATCTGGCTTTCGGTTACGGTGGATGTATTTTATTTCTGGATGAGGTTGATGCTATCGGACGGTCTAGAACGTTCAGTTTTATGGGAGGTCAGGAAACTAACAGTACGCTGAACCAGCTTCTCGCGGAAATGGACGGGTTAAAGGGGGAAGACCAGAACATAGTGGTTATCGGAGCGACGAACGCTCAGGAAAATCATCTTGATACCGCGTTACTAAGGCCCGGTCGTTTTGATAGAAAAATAATTGTCACGCTTCCGTCACAGGAAGATAGAGAAGAACTTTTTAAATTTTATCTATCGAAAGTTAAATCCGATGAAAATCTTGACCTGGGCAGGCTTGCCAGACGTGCAGTAAGAAAATCACCCGCCGATATCGCTAATATAGTGAAAGAGTCAGCGCTTATCGCGACAAGAAACAGAAGAATGAGTATCGGGCTCAAAGATATAAGTGAGGCGTTTGAAAGAGTTGATCTGGGCATAAAACACAGGATGACGGTAACACCAAAAGAAAAGGAAATGACAGCTTATCACGAAGCGGGACATCTGATCATAACTTTTTTAAAAGCTCCTCAAAAAAATGTATTTAAAGCAAGCATTATTCCAAGAAGAGGAACGCTTGGAGTCGTTTGGTCGCCGGAAAGGGAAGAGCTCCATTCTCAAAGTAAAGAACATATGCTTTCGAACATAAAGATCGCGCTTGGAGGCTATTGCTCGGAAAAACTGCAATTTGGGACCTCGACCAGTGGTGTAAGTGGGGATTTCAAGCAGGTAATGGGAAATGCCCACTATATGGTTTGGAACATAGGTATGGGATCATCCGGACTTGTAGGCGACTATACAATAGTACCTTCTGATCAGCTTTCTGACAGCACGAGAGAAAAGCTTAACAATGATACTAACGAAATAGTATACGATTGTTTGCAAGATGTGACAGAAACCTTAAAAAAACATAAAGAAGTTTTAGACAGGTTTGCCAAGGAGCTTCTAAAAAGGGAAGAACTTGAGTATGATGAGATCATAGCTATTTTCGCTGAATATGGGTTAAAAGAAGATATTGAAGAAACAGCATGGGAAGAAGACGGTAAGAACGATGAACAAGCATAAGAACAGATCTATATTTAACGGGGTTTCCGTTATAGCTGTATTTTTCTGCCTTCAGTTCCTTACGGGGTGTGTACCCACATATCCCAAGGAGGAGCTGCCAGAAGCCGTGAAGCAAGTTTGCCACGCGGAATATGGTATGGAAGTCGATGTTGCTGTTAAAGGGTCTACCATGTGTATATATTATCCCATGGAAGGGCTTCTGGATGTCGGGATGGGCATAAGTGAAGAAGCCTGGGATAAGATAGGGAATCTTCTGCTTATTGCCTCCAGAGTTGTTCTGAGCACTGATGCTGATATCAAATTTTATTGTGTTATAACTCAGGATGTTAAACTTCCGGAACTTCAGGTAGTTATCATAAAATACGTAGATGATGTCAAAAGGGGAATGTACAGGAATATTTCCCGGGGAGAAGCTTTTAAACGTACATTGTTCAGCATTAATCTTACACCTCAGGCGAAAAAAGAAAGATCCATTGAAAAGATATTCGAGAAAATGGGTGTAGATGAAAATACCAGACAGAGCGTGATGGAGGATTTTTTCCGCAGTCCTCCTACGAAACTCAGTGATATAGGGTACTGGAGGGGTAAATTTTATATAAAAGAGATCACGATACAGGAATTTCTGGCGGCACAGATAGCAAATCGCATAAAATATGATTTTAAAGATAACAAGGATCTGGCGGATATTTTCCGCTTTCAGACAGCTGAAGGTCTTTTTATCCCCGCAAGCATGTCTTTTGTCCTGAAGTATAAAATACAGGATGAAGCTGTAACGGATACTATACAGCAGCTGAGGCTAAAAAAGGTAAAGGCCATAATAGAAATGGCTCATCATGTGTTTTCCGGTTATAAATACAAGGATTATAAGCTTTTTATCCTGGTAGATCTTCTAGAGAACGCGCAGCTTACGGTAGGGGAAAAAGAGCTTAGCGAATATAACGCAAAGCGTACAGATGTTAGGGATATTGTCACCGCACCGGCAGGATTCCTTTAGTTCGTACCGGTATAGAATGATGTGCGGATGTAAAAGGAGAGATAATGAGCGAGAAGCCGAATAAAGAGTCTACCAGAGATGGATTTGGAAGAGGGTTGTTGTGTCTTGGAGAAACAGATAAAAATGTAGTGGTTTTATCCGCGGATCTTACAGAATCCGTCCGAGCGCACTGGTTTCGGGACAAGTATCCCGAAAGGTTTGTAAGCCATGGTGTGGCCGAGCAGGATATGATCAGTGCTGCAGCGGGAATGGCTCTGGCCGGTAAGATCCCGTTTGCCTGTACTTTCGGGGCGTTTGCCAGCGGAAGGGCATGGGATCAGGTAAGGATCTCTGTTGCATATATGGAGCTTAACGTTAACATAGCCGGAAGTCACGGAGGTATTTCCGTAGGAGGAGACGGTGCTACGCATCAGGCGCTGGAAGAGATCGCGTTAATGCGTATAATCCCCAATATGACGGTTATTGTTCCGGCTGATGCTGATGAGGCGTATGACGCTACTCTTGCGGCTGTGAAAATACCGGGGCCGGTATATTTGCGTCTGGGAAGAGAAGCCGTACCCCGGCTTGAGAACAGACCCGAGTTTAAACCGGGGCAGGCAGATGTCCTGGCGGAAGGAGATGACATTTCTATAATAGCATGCGGTCATATGGTTTCCAGAGCGCTTACTGCCGCGGATATTCTTGCAGGTAAAAATATCAGTGTAAGGGTAATAAACCTGCATACGCCCAAACCTATAGATGTTGATACCGTAACAAAAGCGGCTAGAGAAACCGGCGCGGTCCTTACGGTTGAAGAACATACGGTTTTTGGCGGCATGGGCAGCGCCGTAGCGGAAGTCATCGTCGAGAATCATCCCGTGCCAATGAAGATAATGGGCATCGACGGGACTTTCGGGGAGAGCGGAAAACCCGATGAGTTGTTTGAGCATTTCGGTCTTACAGCTAATGATATAGCAAGAGAGGCCGAGCAGCTTATCAAGAAGAAAAAATAAGGAACGTAAAAGTTTACATCATGGGAGATTTCACAACATGGAATATACTGCTCCGGCTAAAGTGAATTTGTTTTTGCGAGTTCGCAATAAGAGAGAAGACGGGTACCATAATATAGATACGATTTTCGAACGAATTTCCCTGGCGGATATAATTTCCGTAACCAAAAAAAAAGATTCCACAGAAATAATTTGTAATGATCCTTCGATTGACGTAGGAGAGAACAGTCTTCTGGGAAGATGTGTGTCCCTTTTTAAAAAGTATAATAATGACGGAACACATTTTCACATTGAAGTGAAAAAGAGAATACCTGTCGCCGCGGGTCTGGGAGGCGGATCCAGTGACGTTGCGGCGCTTCTACGCGCTTTAAACGAACAATCGGGCAATGCTGTCTCCGGGGACAGCATATTAAGCATTTGCGAAAACCTGGGTGCCGATGTCCCCTTTTTTTTTAAAGACATAAAATTTGGATATGGAACCGGCAGAGGAGACAAAGTTAAGGAAATAAAAACCGAAGTAGGGTTGAATCATATTCTCATTAATCCCGGGATAAAAGTCTCCACGGAAGACATATATAACAGTTATAATACTGATTTAAACTTGACAAACAGTGTAGGGGTTGATAAAATGTTCAGCACTTTTTTGGAGGAAAGTAATACCGTAAGAGTTATGGAAAATCTTCATAACGATTTACAAACAATAGTATTACGTAATTTTCCTGTGATAAGGGAAGTGTTTTCGGTTTTGGAGCGCGCAGGGGCTAAAGGGGTGCTTATGTCCGGAAGCGGGCCTACGGTGTTCGGGCTGTTTGACGAAAAAGAAGTAAAAAGAGCCTACGAACTTATAAAGACGGAAATAAATACCAGGGACAAATGGAAAGCGTTTTTGGCGAAGACTTATTGATAAGATCATAGGGAAAACAGTAAAATGCAAAGACTAAGGAGGAGGCATGAAGATTACGGAAGTCAGGATCTTTCCAACTGAATCAAGAGACGGAAAATTAAAAGCTTTTGCCACGATGACATTTGACGATTGGTTCGTTGTCCGCAATGTTAAGGTGATCCAGGGTAACAATGGTTTATTTGTTGCCATGCCTTCCAGAAAAGCGATGGAATCCTGTCCTAAATGCCAGTTCAAGAACGTTATTGGCAGTAAATATTGTAATCAATGTGCCGCTGAGCTTCCCAAGCCCCAGGGGCCGGACTCAAAAGAAAATGATCCCCATGGCAGCCATATGGATATAGCGCATCCTATTACTCAGGATTGCAGGGTTTATATACAGGATAAAATACTTGAAGCTTATAAAAAAGAAACGGGGAATAATGAGGAGCCGGTATCTGACGCAGGGAACAGCTTCGATTCAGCGGAGAACAGGATCATGGACGCCCGGGTCCAGGATTCACAGGATATTGCTCTTTAAAAGTTTACGATTTCAGGTTGGCGGATAGTGTAATGGTAGCACCGCAGCTTTTGGAGCTGCTTGTCAAGGTTCGAATCCTTGTCCGCCAGCCATATTGATCAATAGTTCGGTGTTAGTATTTGATATTTTGAGGTTTTATCGGCGGGGAGAGAGTCTATGAAAAAAACAGCGGCGGTTATTCTCGCGGCGGGGCTGGGGACCAGGATGAGAACGGAGATCCCTAAGGTCCTTCATGAGGCGGGGTCTAAAACGCTTTTACGCCGGGTTGTAGATTCCCTTAAGGCTTCCGGAATAGATGATATAGTCGCGGTAGTCGGGTATAAAGCTGAGCTGATAGAACAGATCTTCGGGCCGGAGATCAGATACGTCCGGCAGAAGGAATTGCTCGGAAGCGGAGATGCTCTTAGACAGGCTATGGGAAGCGTGGCAGACGCGGATAACATACTTGTAACCTGCGGGGACGCGCCTTTGATCGGAGAAAAAAGTTTTTCCGGGTTGCTGTCCCGGCATGAAGACTTGGAAGCGGGATGTACTTTTCTAACTAGCTTTGTTCCTGACCCTTTTGGGTATGGAAGAATATTAAGGGATTCCGGGGAAAATGCGATCGGGATAATCGAGGAAAAAGACGCTACAAAAGAGGAGTGTTCGATAAGAGAGATCAATGTAGGGACTTATTGCTTCAAAAAAGAAGTCTTGAGCAAATATATAGGGGAGATAAGAATAAACGAAAAGAAAAAAGAATTTTATTTAACTGATATAGTAGGGATATTCGTTGGGAACGGAGAGAAAGTAGAGACAATATCATGCGATCCCGAGGATATTATAGGTGTTAACTCAAGGAAAGAACTGGCAAAGGTGAACGGTATTTTGAATAAAAGGACATTGGATAAACTCATGGCGTCCGGAGTTACGATAATGGATCCGGCGTCGACGTTTATAGATGAATCCGCCGAGATAGGCGAAGATACGGTGATTTATCCCTTTACTGTTATAGAAAAGGACGTAAAGATAGCCGGAAAATGTAAGGTCGGGCCTTTTTCGCATATTCGTCCGGGATCTACGGTGAAGGAAGAAGCCGAGATCGGCAATTATGTCGAACTATGCAGATCTGAGGTAGGAGAAAGATCCAAGGTAAAACATCATACATATCTTGGGGATACAGTAG
>CAYMTI010000013.1:0-10718 GCA_964393315.1 uncultured Planctomycetia bacterium | reverse complement strand
GGATATAAAAAATATCCTTTGGAAGCCGCTGCCCCGGCTGTGACGAGATAAGACTGTATCAACTCATTCTGGTAAAAAGATCCGACCGGGCAGGAAATCGTTTAAAACCTTTCCTGAACTTTTCGTGAAAATAAAAAATATTCTCCCTCCGGCGCCTGAACCCTGAGATCCCGCGGGAGCGTTATAGCAGCTCCTCATTTAAAAATCGGTGCCATTTCCACGCGGAAGATACGATCTGATCTATATCCTTAACTTCAGGTTCCCAACCCAGTTCCTTAAAGGCTTTTTCGGCCCCAGCGATCAATACGGCAGGATCACCCGGCCTTCTTGAAACTCGTTGGACCGGAATATCAATATCGCATACTTTTCGGGCAGACTTTATTATCTCAAGGATAGAATATCCCTTCCCGTTACCCAGATTGAACTCTCCCCTTGAGTTACCTTTATCCAGAAAATCCATAGCTGAAATATGCGCTTGGATAAGATCCGTAACATGTATATAATCCCTGACACAGGTACCATCCGGGGTCTTATAATCTGTCCCGAATATTTTTAAATTCTTCCTTTTTCCTATAGCCGCGTCAAGTATCAGCGGTATGAGATGGGTTTCGGGTGAGTGCCACTCTCCTATCCGCCCCGAAGGGTGTGCACCGGCGGCATTGAAATATCTCAGACTTACGTATTTAAGCCCGTATGCCCGGTTAAGATCCTCGAGCATCTTTTCTACCATCAACTTTGTCCTGCCGTAAGTATTTACGGGATGTTTTACATGTTCTTCTTTTATGGGTATCTCTGTAGGTTCCCCGTAAACCGCGGCAGTTGATGAAAAAATGATCTCACGTACCCCGGTTTCCGCCATGGCCTCGAGAAGAGTGACCGTATTTTTAACATTATTAGAATAATAGAGAAGCGGATCCCGGGTCGATTCTTCAACAAGCGCGTTAGCGGCAAAATGCATAACAGTATTTATATTTTTATCGGCAAGAACTTCTTTCAAAATATCATACTGAGCGATGTCAGCGTTAACACATTCTATCCCGTTGATAAGTTCTTTGTGCCCGGTGGAAAAGTTATCATATACGACAGGGTTATAACCTTTTTCTTTTAAAATAAGAGCGGCATGTGAGCCTATATATCCCGCTCCTCCCAGAACCAGTATATTTTTTCCCATGTGTAATTCCTGTTAGATCAAAATAAAAAACTATAATCCGCACCGGTATTAATCTCAAAGATCCTCATATATGAGAGATTTTACACGCAGGACTAAAGATCAACCCCTGTTTTTACGTGACGGTTTTTCATTTTCTGCCGATCCCAAAATACTTGATTCCTAATTCTTTAACTTTTTTCGGATCAAAAACGTTCCTGCCGTCAAAGATCACCGGTACGGTCATTTTATTTTTTATAGCGGACATATCAAGCTGCCGGAATTCCGGCCATTCAGTACAGACAAGTAAAGCTTCGGCGCCTTGAGCCGCCATATAAGGGTCTTTACAATATAGTATCCCGGGAAAAATATCCCTGGCCTTATCCATCGCCTGAGGATCATAGGCTTTTATTCTGGCTCCCTGCTGTACCAGTTCTCTCGCTATCTTCAAAGCCGGAGCGTTACGCAGATCATCCGTTTCGGGTTTAAACGCCAGGCCCAGCATGCCTATAGTTTTGCCGTCCAGCACCCACAGCTCTCTTTCTACCCTGCTCACAAACCTTTTCCAGGCCTCTTCATTTATCTCTTCCACTGATTTGATCATCGTGTTATCCACTCCGAGTATCTCCATTGTCTTTTTGAAAGCAGCTATGTCTTTCGGGAAACAGCTCCCGCCGAATCCTATGCCGGGATTAAGGAATTTTCTGCCTATCCTTTCATCAAGGCCTATAGCCTCGAGTACTTCCAGGGCATCGGCTTTAGCCTCCTCACACACCTGAGCGATAAGATTAGCGTAAGATATTTTTATCGAAAGAAAAGTATTCGCACCGTGTTTGATAAGTTCCGCGCTCCTGACGGAAACAACCCTCACGGGAGCATTGGTCTTTTCGATTATCGGGGAATACACCTTAAGCATAATATCGGTAGCCTTTTCACTGTCACTTCCGATAACTATCCTGTCAGGCTCCATCGTATCTTTTATCGCGCTACCCTCTTTTAAGAATTCGGGGTTGGATATAACATCACAATCCGTGTCCTCATTTCCGTAACGCCTGATCGTATCCTTAACTTTTTCGGCTGTTTTCACGGGTACGGTGCTTTTATCCACAACCACTTTATAAGCCGAGCCAACGGCAAGAGCGATCTCTTTAGCCGCTTTTTCGACAAACTTGAGCTCCGCCATACCATCTTCTCTTGTCGGAGTATTAACGCATATAAAGATCACTTCCGATTTTTTAGTGGCCGGGGCTATTTCGGAACAGAAAGAAAGCCTCCCGTTTTCACGGTTCTTTTTCAACAATTCCTCCATCCCAGGTTCATAAATAGGGCTTTTCCCTTCCTCGAGTATTTCCAGTTTCCGGGGATCATTATCTACACATAAGACTTCATGTCCTATATCCGCAAGGCAAACTCCCGTAGTTAACCCGACGTATCCCGTTCCAATTATCGCTATTTTCATTCAGGCTCCTTTTCTGTTTTTGAACGCCCGCAGCTCAATTTGAGCCAAGCAACTTTATCTCCACAGATCACACCATAATCAATATACCATAAATATACAATAACTCAACGAAAATGAGAGATATGAATATCTCACTCTTTACCGTAAAAAGAAAGTTAAGATCGGATATAATGCCAATTACGTTAATTTATTGTACTCAACCAAAAAGCGATAATATGGCTGCAACAAGCAAAGAAAACTGGAAATATTCTGCGCGTGTAGTGAAATTTTTCTGTTAATATTATGATTCAGGGTTAGTCGAACAAAGAAGAATAAATCATTTGATACTTTGACGGGGGGATTATTCAGATGGTATCTTCAGGTACCCGCCACTGATCCGGTTTAATGTATGGGCGATTCGAAACTATACATTTATTTTATGTAATGGTATGAATTATCAGATAACAGCTTAAAAAATAAGTCTAGTCATAAAAAGGCGGGGAAAAGTAACCCTTTTCCCCGCCTTTTAGACCGCTTTTTCGCTCCATAATACTCTTACTTGATAAGTCTTATATTATCAACATAAACAGGCCCTGTATACGCAGGCTTGTTATTTGACTCGACCCTTATATCAAGCTTCCGTACATCCTGTCTGAAAGCGTCGTCAACCTGGACTCTTCTCCAGTCTATACTTCCCGGTAAAAGATCCGCTTTGACAGTAACCCATTCGCCGGGTTTCAAATTCGTGCTTTTGCTCATTTCTACCCATTTCCAGCTGTCTCCAACGGTAAGTATCATTTTTGCCCTGAGTCCGAGCGGAGCGTTCTTAGGCAGGAAAATATCACACGCTATCGCCTTGTAATCCGACCAGTCAAAATACTGCATAATCTCCACAATAGCTCCTGTCCATCTTCCGCCGGGAAAATCAGTCTCTATCTCAAGGCTCTGTGTCCCTTCGCTGGCGTAGTCCGCGGAAGCATCGATCTCCTGTTGTACGTGATCGGGTTTTTCATACGCCCAGTCAGGTACTTCCCAGCCCTGCAAACCGCTTTCAAAACCGAATATCACGGTAGCGTCCTCTTCCGCATAGGAAAGAGCGGCAGGTAAGACCAGCATCGCGGCCATTAACAACATCATTAATTTTTTCATCTTTTACCTCCTGTGGTTTAATTTTCACCTTATATAAGAATCCAGTAAATCGTCCATCTGTTCTTTCGTTAGGATCTTTTTCAATCTAACAAAATGGCTTATCCTGTTATCGATCAATTGCCCTTGAAAGTCTTTTATATCGTCAGTAATATCTTTTATCTTATCAAAATTAAGCTTTTCTTTTTTTAGTTCATCGGCAAGTTCTGCTCTTTTTTCACGCAAGCCGCGTCTAATTTTCCCTAACTGATCTTTCTGGATATTCTGTGTCTCTATTATTTCCTGTTTCTGTTTAGGTGTCAAGCTCATTTTAGATATGATCTCTTCCCTTTTTGCTTTTCGACGCGGCCGGTTATCTTCCATCGCGTAAAGATCATTCACAATAATGAAAGATGTAAACAACAGAAACGTCAGAACAAATATTTTAGTTTTATTTCTTATATCAGTTCCCATATCTTACAGCCTCCCTTTATTTTTCTTCTCGATTTTTTAACTCAAAACAAATACTTTTCTATCGGGGTCATGAGCCCCAGGTAATCGCCTTTTGTATAATAATTCCCAGCGTCACTCTCCAAATAATCCAGAAATCTTATATGTTTTCTAAAATAATTTTCCACATAAATATCTGTATTGTCAGCAGCGGTTCTTACGTATAAGTTATATCCCAGAAGGATGATAAGGCTTAGACCCGCGATAGCAGAGGACATAACCGGCAACGGTCTTAGAATAGCTCTACGTAATTTTTCCCAGAACGTTTCAAGATCTTTGGGTATTTGCTCAACGGATCCGCCTATCTCGGCCTCTATCGCGTTCCAGACCGCGTCAGAAGGGACCATCGTCCGCGACTTTTCCAAAGGCGTTACTATATTTTTCTTGAGCAAGGATTCCAGTTCCCGGCAATCAGCGCATATATTGAGATGATGCCGGACCTGTTTTACGATATTTTCATCCAGCTCATTGTCAATATATGAACTCATTAATAATTCTTTTACTTTATCACAAGAGATCATAGCTTTTCTCCTTTGATTTTACATGCTTAACAAGCCTTTCCCTTGCCCTTTTTAATCTTGTTCTTACCGTGTTTAATTTTATCCTCAAGGTTTCCGATATTTCTTTATAGCTTAGTCCCTGAATATTCCTTAAAACTACACACGCTCTCTGATCCGGCGGCAATACTTCCAATAATTCCTTAACTATTTTTTCGTTATGCTCTTTATTATCTTTACTATCCATATCTTTTGCAGCAAATATATCGTGCTTCTGACTTTCATATTCAACCGTGTTTTTTTTATGCCGCTTTCGTTTTTTTATTTTATTTATAGCCCTGTTCAATGTTATTCTGTAAAGCCAGGTCTTAAATGACGACCTGAATTCGAATTTTCCAAGATTATTGTATAAACTGACAAAAACATCCTGAGTAACCTCTTCAGCGTCCTCTATATTATGTGTAACCTTCATTGAAATAGTATATACATAAGAGGATGTCTGATCATATATAAGTTTAAAAGCTTTTATATCACCCTTAGCGGCCTTCTCTATGGTCTCCCTGGGAATATCTTTCATGTCCTCCACCTGTTATATTAGACAGTATATACCGCCTGAAAGTTTCAGTACATTTCTTTTTTTTGTCAGGACAAGCCTGCTCGTATATGTTGTTTATTTATAATCTGTTACAGCATCTGACACTTTGCCGGTTTGTTTTTTCGGTAATATTTTTATTACATAAATAAACGCCAAAATACTGCTCATTATATTAAGCCCTGCATCTCTTAGGTCAAAAAACCTTTCAGGCAAAATATATTGTAAAAATTCATCTATTATCCCGGCAAAAATACAAAATGCGGCTGCGGCAAAATATCTCTGAAGGATAAAACATCCTTTTTAAGACCGATCGCTCTAATTACCATAACCCCTAGAACAAAATATTCAAATAGATGGATTTTTTCCGGCGGATATTCCGTTAAACCGTTAACCAGACTAAAAAGAATGAGTAAACCCGTTAAGTACTCAGGGTTCTCGCCGCACCGCCTCGATCTGAGCCCGAACATTATCTTTTAATTTGTTAAAGTCCCCGGGCTTCAGATCTTTTGTTTCTACCGGCGGAAGAACAGTTATCTTACCGTTAACCCGTTTTGTAAAGATCCAGCTCCCCTTGGGAATTGTTTCCCGGGTGCCTTTAAGCGCTATAGGAAGTATGGGCCTTCTTTCTTTTATCGCAAGCTTGAACGGACCGTTCTGAAATTCGTTCATCTCGTCAGTATTACTGCGCGTCCCCTCGGGAAAGAAAAAAACAGAAACATCTTTTCTGAGCCACTCAGCGGCTTCCTTATAAACCTGTTTTATGCTGCTGTAATCCCCCCGCTTCAGTCTTATATGTCTGGTAAGAGAAAGGCACCATCCAAGAAAAGGCACCTTGAACAGACTTTCCTTGGATACCCATTTGAACTGCAGACGTGTTTTATATAGAACGACTATATCGCCGAGACTTTCATGATTGGAAACGATAACATATGTTTCTTTTTTGTCGGCATTTTCAATCCCTAAAAGTTCAACGTTCCATTTGGGATTCATGCCTATCAGGAGATCCGCCCACCAGAAACACTGTGCGTGTATAATTTTGCGCTTTTTATCGAAAGGAAAAAGAAAAACGGTCAAAATCAGTTCCACAAAGAAAAGAAAAACGGTCAAAAGTATACCAGCGGTCCATATCAATATTGATGTGATTGTGTTCATTTAGCCACTATATAAGGTTATGTCCTGAAAGTCAATTTAATATTCCCCGCCGTTAAAAAGAGTGTTTTTTCTCACAAACTCAAAACTCTATGTTTCAGAACGGGTACTGCTTCCGAAAAACAGACTCTTTACAGCGTAAAAATCTGTTGGAAATTATTTCCTTATCGTATTGGGAAAATACGCGGAAAACCAGGAAAGCAGTAACATCTCTGATAAAATGCGTATATTTATCAAATTTTTGGGGAATTAAGCACGGCCGGGTTTTCCTGTGTTCCGGAGACATCCCTTGTAGGCGCCAAAATCCCTGAACATACAGGATTCGGTATCTAGATCCTTTATGTAACATCAATGGCTGGGTCAATATTCTTTGTTTGTATTTGCATAAAGTTGTTACAATAAACGAAAATGATCGGCGAGATAAATATATGATCACTTCTTTTTTGTCTCGAACATATCCTTAGCGCTTAAACTTTTAAGATATTCCATATATTTGAATGCTTTTATGAGTTCTTTTTTCTGCCGTTCATTCCCCCGTACCATAAATTCAGCGGCTTTTTCTCCGTCCTCAATTATAGATCTCCAATACGCGTAATTTCTGGGTTCTTTCAAGTTTTTTATTTTCCTTTTCATCTCCGGGATCATTTTTTTACATACGCTTTTATGATAACCTGATCTTCTCTTGGGCGGTCCATGGCGTCCACCGGAGTATTTTCGATCTTTTCCACAACATCATAACCGGATACCACCTCACCGAATATCGTATGTTTCATGTTGAGCCAGGGCGCACTTGCGGTAGTTATAAAAAACTGGCTCCCGTTCGTATTGGGGCCGGCATTGGCCATTGCCAGTAACCCTTTACTGTCAAAAACGATATCTTCACTTACTTCATCTTCAAACGGCTTTCCCCATAGAGAACTGCCGCCTCTTCCCGTTCCCGTGGGATCACCGCCCTGTATCATACAACCCTTTATGCCCCTGTGAAAAATTATGCCGTCATAATACCCTTTATCAATAAGACCTGTGAAATTTTCACATGTTTTCGGCGCCGACTCAGAGAACAGCTTAAGCTCTATTACGCCCTGATTTGTTTCCAAAACAATTATCTTTTCCACCTTTCCCCCCTTAGTTATCTCCGCCTGCTCTTCTGATCTTTTTGCTGTCTTAGAAATGGCACAGCCTGAGCTTATAATACCTACAATGGTTATTAATACAATTAATCTTTTCATTCTCCCCCCGATCATATTATCCGGTAATATAAACTTCTTATTTATTGGTTTTATAATAAAAAAGTATACTGCCGTTTACTTTTGTCCCTGTAACAATTTAATTGTTCTTTTCCCTTTCATACTGTTCTATGACTTCTATGAATATACCGGCATACTTTTTTATTTTACTGTCGCCCACACCGTATATCCCGGAAAACGCTTCTTCCGTTAAAGGCTTTTCCGCCGCCATGTCTTTTAAAGACTTATCCCCGAAAATTATATACGCGGGCACATTTTCCTTTTGAGCAAGTTCCATGCGCTTGCTGCGAAGAGCATGAAATAATCCCTGATCCACACCTTCCCAGTCTTTTTCTCTTAACACCCTGCGTTTTTTGTCTATTTTCTTCTTTTTAGAAGCCACAACAGGCTTGGCCAGCATGGGAACTATCCTGCCTTCCAGAACCTCTCTTCCCGAAGCCGTTACGGACAAAGTGGAATATTCCGGTTCCCGGTCAATGAATCCCTGTCCGATCAATTGTTCTATCATATATCTTATATGAGACGCGGGCGTTCCGCTCATAGCTCCGAAAGATGCAAGATGCTGCTGACCCAGTCCTTCTATCTTCTCATTCATAGCCCCTTTTAATACATTCGCTATATGCGCGCCTCCGAAGCCGTAACTTCTACCGGCTCTCACATCATCGACACATGACATTATTTCCCGGCATATCCCCGCGGAACCTTCAACCATATCTACTTCTTTAAGACAATAATCACAAGCTCCGCAATTTTCTTTTTCGTATTTCTGGCCGAAATATTCTACCAGCACCCTGTGACGGCACTGCGGTCTGGAACAGAAATTATAGATCGCGTTAATTTTTTCCATAGCCACGTCTTTTCTGGAAGACTGCTCTATAAAATAACTCCAGGTACGGTAATCCGCCCCCCCATAAAGCATATAACAGCTTGACGGCAAACCATCCCGTCCGGCGCGTCCGGTCTCCTGCTGATAATGCTCAATACTTTTGGGCATAGCGGCATGGATAATGAACCTTATATTAGACCGATCGATCCCCATCCCGAACGCCACGGTAGCTACAATAATATCAACTTCTTCCCGGGCGAACATATCCTGATTATAATGCCTCTCTTTATCCGGAAGCCCCGCGTGATAAGGCCGGTTCCGGTACCCGGCGGCATTTAATTTCTCGGACACGGAATCAACATCTTTACGCCTCAAACAATAAATAATGCCCGGCTCATTTTTATGTTTTTGGAGTATTTCCACGATCTGAGGCATCATATTTGTACGCTGATACACTCTGAACGTAAGGTTCTCCCGATCCACATGACCTATATGAATATCCGGCGTATCCAAGCGCAGCTGTTCCATTATATCTCTCTGCACTTTTGTTGTGGCCGTGGCGGTAAAAGCGTGTACCTTTATGCCGTTAAATATATCTTTTATACGCCCCAGACCCCGGTAATCCGCCCGGAAATCATGTCCCCAATGGCTGATACAATGCGCCTCATCAATAACAAAAAACGAAAGCCGTAATGATCTCAGTAATTCCACAGTACCGGAATTTTGAAGTCTTTCCGGGGCGATATAAAGCATCTTTACGCACCCTGAACTGATATCCCCACAAACTTCACGCTGCTGAAGCTCCGTCATCCCGGAATTCAAACAACGCGCCTCTACCCCTTTGCTCCTCAAGTCATCCACCTGGTCTTTCATCAGTGATATCAAAGGCGAGATAACAACAGCCATACCTTCGCTCAACAGTGCCGGTATCTGAAAACAAATAGATTTTCCACCCCCGGTCGGCATAACGGTCAAACTTTCGGTATCCCCCAATATAGAATCCATAACCTCCGCCTGAAAAGGCCACAACGAAGAATATCCCCAATATTTTTTAAGCGTTTCAAGCACTTTCTGTTCAAAACTCATTTATAAAACTCCCTTTTACCTATATTAAAAGCTTATAAAGCTCCAGTCAACAAATCTTTTTCCTGAAAAGGGGACACTCTTTATTTGTCGTTTATTTATAAGTAATTACAAATAAATTCCTACCCTTTTAACGGACGCCCACGTCTCCGAGCCAATAATCTTCCTTTTTTCGACACAAGCTTATTTCTGAAATTTCTACTCCCAAAATACTTTTTGTTATTTTCAATATTTATCTGATCTTCTTTCATCAGCCATATTTTATATTTTTCCCCTCTACCACTAACATCTCTACCTAAAGATATATATCCCGGATCTATTTTTGTAATGCCATCTTCTTCGCCTGTCAAGTATACAGAACAACTTGACCATTTATACTCCCATGGATATTCAACTATTCCGGCTCTCACTGGATTCATTTCTATGTACCGGCCACAATCTAATAGATATCTCTCCTTCTCAACAGGCAGACTTTTAAATCGTCCTTGCCATAACTTTCCCGCACTATTCCATTTCTTATGATGATACTGTGTATATGCCTGTTGAAGGCCACCTATACATTTTATGATATTTTCCTGATCCGCCATTTCAATGGAAAAATGAAAATGATTAGGCAAAAGAACCCAATGAAACAGATTGAACATATATTTCTTTTTGTATCTTTTTATCAAAGACAAAAAATACTCATAGTCAGTATCATGGTGAAATATTTCAAGTTTCGCATTAGCTCGATTAAAAACATGAAAAAATAAATTATTTTCTAATTGATGTTTTCGCGCAATTCTGGACATTCGATAATTATAAACTATTTTTTGTTTTTTGTCATTATTTTTTTGATTTAAAATAAAACATACCACTCTCACCTCATTATTATTGTCGTATTTTAGTTATATATCCTTAAGATAAATGAAGTTACAAAGAGTGTCCCCTTAAACAGCGGTTTGAGGGTATCCTTAAGGAGTGACTTCGACTTTCGGTGATCTGGGGTATATCGACAACCAGATCTAACAAGTGACTCAGCTTTACGCTGACGGTAAAGCTTCTCTAAGAGACTGTCAAGTTTTGTGTGTCTGAAGCACCGGTTTATTATATCTGGATAAC
>CAYMTI010000012.1:0-10920 GCA_964393315.1 uncultured Planctomycetia bacterium | reverse complement strand
TTCATCTGTAATTATAACAGATTACGGGTGTTGCACTGGTTACTTGAACCTAAGGTCACTCCTTATAACTTGCTCTGGTTAAAGATCTTACAAAACAAATCCACCTGTTGATATGTTTTCTTCTTACGCCTTTAATAACAAGTATCAATCTTCTTGCTACAGGGTCTTCATCATCCTTCACTGATGTATTGCGTTATTTGTATCATATTTTCGTTTAGTGACCGCTTCTACCCTTCTTTAATTTCTGCCCATACGAATTTTTGTTATTATAAAGCACTAAAATCCGTTATGCCGCCTTAAGAAAACGTCTGACACGGTCATACAACTTCGGGAGTTCGCTATAATCCTCGGGCTTGATGGGTTTTAATTTGATAACGACCATGTTATCCGTTATATCCATGGATCCGGATATATCTGCGTTAATCGCAGTAAAGATTTCCTCTAAAAGATCTTTTGTATATCCGGTTATCTCCTTGTTATGTAAGGCTCTTGCCAATGAGTAAAATACTACTTCAAGAAAAGGGTAATATGAGAACTCGTCAAGAGCTTCTTCGTCAACAAAAGTTATTGTAGCTTCCGGGAACAAACGAGAGCATCTCGCTTTTTGACCCGCGGTATCTTTTGTTACCATAATGACATCGGACGGGTCTACCTTTATATCGTTATTCCCTTCTTTCCCTGTATATTTCAATACCTCGTCCGTTAACGAAATCCCCCTGCCTCTTATAACTAATATCTTGTTTTTAACTATATCAGGGCAATCTTTACTATCCAGTATCTCCATGATCGCTGTTATTATACTGGTTAAATTTATATTTTGAAAATTACCGGCCAGCCCGTCATCCAGGGCAAGTAATATCCTTTTGTCCTGCCCGGTATTTATAACAAGATTGTTCACGGCCCTTATTATCTCATTAGCGGCGTTTTTCTGTTGTCGTTCAATTATTTTACCTGTAACTTTTTTTGTTTCCCCTGCTCCTTTCCCGTTCTTCTTACTTTCCAGCAGCAAGCTTCTTTTTTTGCTTAATTTGCTTAAAACATATGCCGCACCAGGACATTCTTTCATAAGATCCACTATCTGTTTTCGGTTAACAACAAGTATCTCGGTATCTTCTGCCGCTTCTACATTTTCGTATTTTCTATTATCGTCATCAACGAACGCTCGTCCGCCGAAAAGATCTCCTTCTTTTTCCAATCTTTGTATCACGAGCTTTTTCTCTCCCTGTGAGACAAAAATATCAACAGCTCCTGTTTTCAGGATATAAAGATAGTCTTCCTCTTCTTCCGCTCCGCTTATTTTCTCACCTTTATTAAACTTTTCGGACTCAACTAACATTGTCATTTTTTTTATAACAAAATAAGGGACTTCCCCTATTTCATCATCGGATATATTCTGTGCTTTCTTTCCCATCCCGGAAAGTCTTTCAAAGCACAATTCAATAGTTCTAAGGTTATCTATTTCGCACTGGACTTGATATTCCCTGTCTTTTTTTGAAAAAACAGAAAAATATTTTTCCCGGCTCAGACACAACAATTCGGCGTTGTCTTTTGTAACGACCGAAGCCATCCGGGGAACCCCCCGCACAAGACCTATCTCCCCGAAAGAAGCGCCCCTACCCGCTTCTCCTATTTTTATCCCGTCCTGGTAAAACTCTACATTTCCGGATAAAACAATATAATACTCCGAATCTTTAGTGATAGGATCTCCCTCTTTTATTATATATTTTCCCGGCTCGTACGTTCTTATTTTAGCATTCCGGCAAATAGTGTCTTTCTGCTGCTCTGTTACGCCGGGCATTCCCAGAGACGCTGTTTCAACTATCCTTTTTATCCTTTCTTCCTGAGCCCGGGCATCTTCTCCTATCAGCGTATAAGTCTCAAAAGCCTCCGCTTTACGCAAACTCTTTTTTTTCGGCACATCCTTATCCGCTATATGGACCAGATATGTCCTTTCTTTAATTTTTTCAGGAAACGCCGCTATAGTATCCGCAGGCGTATGTATAGGCGGAACACCCGCTTCGTGAAACAAGATATCTACTAAAGGTCCTCCATTGTTGTCCCAGAAAAAATATAAAAGATCCCTTGCCTGGGCGGCTGTTATACGGTCTTCATTCAAAAGCTTTTTTATTTTTTTTTCATTGTATTCCGTATCTCCGGAATATCCGAAAACCGACCCTTTATAGGTTACTTTGAATCCGTTTGTAGGAATAGAGTGAAGATTGTATCTAGATCGTATAACCGCTTTTTCTCCGTTAGGTAACACTAATTTCAATGCGTTCTCTTCTCCTGGTTTAATTTCAACATAATCTACCCAGTTTTCCACATCATATTCTTTTCCTACAAGCACACGAACTTTCGCGATAAAAGAATCGTACACAGGCCGCGATGACATCAATTTGATCTTTCTTTTACTTAAGATCTTCCTTAACAGCCCCCCGTCGTGATCCGCATGCGTATGGGTTAAATAGACATACGGCATCATATCATCGTCTATACCCAGGGCATCGATATATCCAAGCGCCTGTGGGGAGGGATCCACCATAATACCCGTTCCATCAAGCCAGATAATAAAACTGGTGAAATCTCCCTCAAGATCGAATCCATGGCTGGTCCCCAGAGGTGTGATTGCAAAACTTTTGTTTGGAACACTTAAAAATTTTTTCTTTTTCTCCAGGCTTATTCGCGGAATTTTGCTCTCCGGGGCTCTGTAATCAACTTTTATTTCCCGGGGGGAAACGGACCTTCCTCTGTCCTTTATTGAAAAAACATTTGATCCTGAGGTTAATATTTCACATGTTCCATTGACCTTCGCCTTGCCGTTCTTAAACGATATAAAATTTATATATTCTTCCAGCCCCAGGGATTTCCCTTCTTTCTCTTGTTCGGAATATACAGCAAGCGCGGTTTTTAAAAATTTCTGAACGTCTTTATCGTATTTTTTAAAAGCTTCTGTTTCTTGATCCGGTCCATATAAACTATGCTGCATATAAATTTTTAAATTTTCTATTTGCTCCTCCGTTCCGACTATCGTGATACGGCGCTTATGTTTTATGTAGAAATTATAATATATTACAAATTCTATATCCGCGTAATTCCTGCCATCGTGGAACAATTCCTCCGGTAGGACAAAAATATCGGGGGGTCGCTGACCCTCTTTGATCTCAAGTTTCATGATTTCTTTTGTCGTTTCTGTCGGTACCCCGAACTGAACTTTTCTGCCATCGGAAAGTTTTATTATCTGATATGCTCCCGTTTTTTTATCCGGCTGACTATTTATATCCGTTTCTTTTTCAGAGAAAAAAATATTTTTGCTCACAGCTTCTAGATAGGCTTTCTCTGTGATTACCGAAACCTCGGGGATTTTCCCGTCCGCCTCATAAGAGATATAAGAATAATATTTTTTCCCGTTCAACACGCAGGGTAATATCATATTTCTTTTGTTTGTCCCTCCTGTCGGCTCTACGTATTGCCGCTCTGAGAATCGAAGATCAAGATTTATCCCCGCTTCCTTCAGTTTTATATTGATATCCCTTTTTATTTCCTTCGAAACAAGAAAAGCTCCACTGACACAGGTAAGGAAATATTCTATTTTTCCCATATCCTCTTTTCCCGGATACGACATTGTTTTAAATAGGGATTGAGTTGCCAGCTCGTCCGCTTTTCCTTCTATTAACAGAACAGTATTTCCGGATATCAAACCTGCCGTAATAAGAATAAGAATTATATTACGTAAAATACGCCTTATTTTTGCTTTATAAAGCTTTGTGATCATTACCTACCCCTGCTATGGAAAAATAATACATAATATTATATCAACAAAAAGTTAGAAAAGCAAGAAAAGAGTTCGCTTTTGATTTACTTTGGTTGTAAATCTCAGTTTGAATATATCTAACTTGATTAATTTTACTTACAGGGAAGACTCACTCTGGCCGTGGTTCCTTCCTTTTTCTCGGAAAAAAGCTGCAGATCACCATCATGCGCTTTAATTATACCGTAACAAACGGATAACCCTAACCCGGTCCCTTTTTCTTTCGTGGTAAAGAATGGGTCGAATATTTTTTCCTTTGCTTCAGCAGAAATACCTTCACCGTTATCCTTGAAATCCACAAAGACTTTTCCGCTTTTACTGTACGTGTAAATATCAATACTGCCGCCTTCAGGCATAGCTTCATTAGCATTACGCATCAGGTTCATGAACACTTCCTGAATCTGTTTTTCATCAGCTTCTATTGCGGGAATATCTTCTGAAAAATGAGCTTTAATAGACACTCCGCAAGTCTGGAACTGATGCTTTACAAGATTAATTATATTTTGAACCATATCATTCATATTGACCCGGGTAAACTCTTTCTTGCTCGGTTTAGAAAATTTCAGCAGACGTTTGACTATACTTATGGCAGATTCGCATTGTTCCACTATAATTTTCATTTTTTCACATAGATCTTTATCGTCTTTTCTGCTTATAAGGAGCATCTCCGCACGTCCCATAATAATAGTTATCGGATTATTCACCTCATGAGAGACATCGGCCGCTAATTTTCCAAGATTTGCCAACCGCTGTGCTTCCATTATTTTTTTCTTTTCTGTTAAATCCCTGAATACGCCACGCACACCGGTCAACTCGCCTTCCGGGTTAAAAATACCGGAAGCCACCATTTCTCCGTATATTTTCTTTCTGTGCTTTGTTTCCAATACAAGCTCATACCGGACTTCCTCTTTTTCTTTTAAAACCATTTCCGCTTCCGCTTGATCATCCAGGCTATCCTGACTGATTATATCCGTTACTCCCATACCTTCTATCTCCTCTTTCAAATACCCGAGAGCATTGTACATCGCGCTGTTCGCGTAAGATATTCTTCCTTCCCCGTTTATGATGAACATAAAATCATTCGCCGTTTCCATAAATGTACGGAACCTTTCTTCCGATTCCTCAATAGCTTTCTGCATCTCCTTTTTCGCGCTTATATTGCTGACTATGCTCTGCATTATACCCGCTTTCAGATCCACTGAAACGGTAGAAACCTGTACATCGATGGTCTGGCCGTTAGCCCTTTTCATTCTGGTTTCGTATGTGATATCACAAGTTTCGGTTCCTGTTTTAAAAGCGTATTTTGAGATGGTCAGTTCGGATTCTTCCTGCAAATCGGAAAAGGCCGTCTTCATCAGAACTTCCCGGGGAAAGCCAAGCATTTCACAGGCCTTAGCATTTACATCGATTATCTGCCCTTCCAGATCATAGACAAAAACCGCGTCATTGGACTGCCCGAAAAGACGTCTGAAATGTTCTTCTTTCTTTTTAAGGATTCCTATCTCTTCCTGCTGTGCATCAACTTTCTGCTGAGAAAGCATCAGATCCTCTTTTACTTTCTTGAGCTCCTCAACAACTTTGTCGAACTCCCTTGAGATCTTACCCAGCTCATCTCCCGAATACGTATTGACCTTATAATCGAGATTTCCCGACCTTACAATTCGCACTCCCTTATACAAAGAGTTAAAGCGCCGGGAAAAATGGTGGATAAGTAAGACTCCGGCAACGGCACATAATAAGATCACCGCCAGAATAAGAAGATATACCGGCAACGCCAGCTGGGAAAGCACAAGCAATAACGTTGCTAATAATATGCCTACCCCTGTAAACGTGAAAATAATATCCTTTACAATTCTCATCTCATTGCCTGCCGTTTAATCATGCTTACCCGGGACTTCAAATTTATCATCTGGAGCGATCGATCTTTTTATTTGCCATTTGAAATCTCCTTTTTTATCCTTTTCAAGCAGATTTATTATCTCGGGATTTTCATATTTTTCCCCTTTCTCATCATAGAGCACTTCTATCTGGGGTCTTCTTATATCGATTGTGCTGGCCTGTATGACCAGCCCGACTTCTTTGGTATTAAGTTCCACTAGCGTCCCCGGAGGATAAACTCCTACCAAAGTAAAGAAATTGCTTAAAAGATCCGGGTGAAATTTTTTCCCCGAAAGTTCCATCATCTTATCGAAAACATGCTCGGGTCCTCCACCGTTTTTCTTTTCTTCATCCATCATGAGCTTATCATAATAATCGGATATAGCTATCATCATGCTCGCCAGATTAGGCTTATCACCGTATAATCTGTCCGGAACACCCGTTCCGTCATAAGCTATATCGTGTTCAAAAGCCGCCAGGGCGGCAAGCACAGGTACATTTTCCATATCAAGAAGTATTTTGGCCCCATTGATATTCCGCATAGCCCTTTTCTTTTTTTCTACCGCGCTCAATTTTTCGATATCCTGTTCGTTTTCATCCTCTAGGTTAGAGGTGATCTTACCGGAATCATGTAAAAGCGCCGCGACACCTATTTCCTGCTGATGTTTTTTGCTGAGTCCCAAAGCCTCCGCCTGTATAAGAGTAAAAACAGCTACGTTAACACCGTGTACCAGCATTTTCTCATCATGGCTTTTTGTTGACGTCAGGAGAAGAAGAAGGTTCTTGTTTTTAATAATATCCGAGATCATGTTCCCGACTATCTGCCGGGCGGAATCCGCATCGAGGGGTTGATTGCCTTTTATATTCTCATAAGCTTCGGCTAAAAAATCCATCCCTTCGTCGTAATCTTCTCCCGGAGTCCCTCCGCCATAATCTTCTCCTTTACCCGTACCGGGATTCTTCCCGCTTTTATATCCTATGTCCCCTATGGCGATATTTTCAATATTTGTGGACTTGAATATCTCTTTAAGCGCGTCCTTATCTTTCAGCGTCGCCGGTTTTATCAAAAGCATAGAGTTCATTTCTTTTATTTCGGATTCTTTTACTCCTCTCGCGAAACTTATTTTTCTCAAATTTATAGCTGTCAGCTGATCTATAAAGCTCTTTATCCTTTTACTTGTTTCATAATATGGTTTTTTCTTATACGCTATTTCGTCTCCTATTATCCCGATAGTTATCTCTTCTTCGGCAGATAATATATCAGACAGAACAGTAAAAAGGTCTTTGATCGCTTTTGCTGTTATTTTATGCTCTATACCGTACATTTTACAGGCCTGAAAAGTTCTTGCCTGCAAGTTGATCATCTCTTCCACTTTTTCTCTTATCTGGTCATCTGTCATGATCTTTCTCCGTTAAATATTTTAGCCGCGTTCATCAAGCTTTAAGATTATCTCACTCATTTTTCTGACTTTCTCACGGCTATCATTGATCCCTTCTTTTATCAGGGCCATACTTTCATCCGTATGGAGCCTTCCCAGGCTGGTAACAACAGCCATCCTAAGCTCGTCATTACGTTTTTTGCATATAATCGCCTTTTTGCTGAATAATCTCTTTAGATAAGGAAAAGATTCCTGTATCCGGAACTGCCCGCACAATTCAACTATCATAAGCAGCTTTTTGTAATGGAACAAACAGTTGCTGGATATACGGAACATTTTTTCCATTATCTCTTCCGTCCTCGAAGATAAAAGAACTTCAGCCGCCTTTTTCTGTATTTCCGGGTCTTTCTCCTTCTTGAACATAGAAAAAAGGCTAGCCCTTTCTTCTTCGTTCTCCGGGATAAAACCGTCCAGACCTTCCCACCTTACCTGGGAATTGCCATGATTTATGAGCCTGAGCGCCACTATGTGAGCTTTTTCCGGAGAATTGTCCTTTAATATCTGATAAAGGTCCCGGATAATCGCAGGGTCACTGTAATCCAGCCTTTCCATTACTTCCGCTACAACGGCGTCTTTTAGTTTTGTCAGGACCGTTTTATATTTTTTCCTGTGTACCGGATTATGTTCTGCAATAAACGCGTCCACCAGTAATCCCGCCGATCGAGCCCGGGCTTCCGCATCCGTATGCACCAGTAAAGAGGCTATTTCCTGGAGCTCATCGTTTTTTGATCCAGGGATAAGAGCAATTATGTTCTGCAAACTTTCCTTGTTTGTTATCTTGCCTATTATGTCTTTTATGCTCTCGTTCATCTTTTCGTCCTGAAGCTGTTCCGGCCTGACATGTTCCGTAAAAAACTCTACTATCTCATGAATAAGCGAAATATCTTTACCATCAAGAAGCTCCGGCATAACATCAAGTAATTTCATCCCGAACTTCCTGAATTCAGAAGAGCTTTCTTCCAGCCATAAAAGGTTCAAAAGAAGCCAAACCTCTTCCTTCTTCAGTTTATTTTCGTCTATCGATTGAACAAACTTTCCTATCATAGGAGAAAGCCTGGCGACATAAACAAGAGTATCGATCTTTTTATTGGCCACCGCGTCAACTGTGATCTTATACATCTGCGACATGAAATTACTTTCAGGGTGCGAGGAAAAAATATCTTTTATTGACATTTGCAGCTGCGACAAGGCCTCCGGGTTCAGGATCTTTTTGCCTAACATTTTATCGGCTACCATGGAAACAATACTGCCGGCTTTATTTTCATCCGGGGCAAGTTTATCGAAGACCCTTAAAAGATTTTCATTCATTGACTCTTCATGACTTATCAGAGATTCAATAAAATCCGCGATAAAACTGTCTGAAAACCCTTTTGTTACCCTATCCGCCATATCAAATTCTTCTCCCTGGATCTGGGTCTTTTCGAAAAGCTGAGAAACCAGATCCGGAGTAAGATTTGAAAGTATTTTCATTATATCCACTTTGGCTTCCTGGGTCTCGACAAAGGGCCCTTTTTCAAAATGAGCGCAGATCTTGGCAATGGTTTCTCTCATTTCATCAACAATAGGACCGGCGTCAAGTTTTTCTCTGGCCTCGTGATAGATCCGGTTCAATGTCCTGGAGGATTGTTCAGTATCTTTAAGAAAATCCCTGACAAATTCCATTTTAGATCCGGGAATATCCCCCCCTGCTCCCAGTTCTTCGGCGACATTGAGCAATTTCTCCCATATCTCCATTTCCTGGGTCGCAATTTCTTCACGGGCGCTGAATAAGAGATCACTGTAATCAACTTCCTTGATCTTGAGTCCATAAGTTTCGGGTAATTGCTGTAAGACCCCTCCACCTTCTCTTATTTTTTTGTTATCCTGACGTATAACTTCTAAAAAGGCTTTTATTTCCCCCAAAGAAACCCCTCTTTTTATGATTAAGGAAATTATTCCTCTTGAATGCAAGTACCCTGCAACTTCCCTGTACATATCCTGGTTTTCTTCCAGGAGAACACTGTTACAATATAAAGCATCCTGGCTTATACCTATGCTTAGGCTAGGATTGCTTACCAGCCATTTATCAAACGCCTCTTTCAGGTTTTTTATTGAAAATACACAAATGGAATGCTCTGTAGTATACAATACACTGTTCTTGATAGCGGTATTAAGAACCTTGATTATACTACTGAATAGCTGTTTTTGTTCTTCGGAAAATGTTTGACCTTTTTTTTCCATAGTATGCAAAGTATATCACAAAAAAACGTAGGAGCTAACAAACCTCTTAATAATATTAATATCTATCAGCGGCGCCACCATAATATACTTACAGGAATCGCAAAAATAATGCTTGTTATCCATATCCCGGTAAAAGCTCCGGCGTTATAAAGGAAAGTGCTTACAAAACTCACTTTTGTGTGGTAGGTTATGACAGTAAAGGGGTTCCCGCTGAAAATCAGAACCAGAATATATATAAACCCCGAGAACAAAGAACTTACCGCAAGAAAAACTAATAATACCTGTCTCCATTCCTCTTCCGCCTCCCGTGCGGACAAGGATTTAAACGTACCGGCCCCATGTGTTTTATGTATGGTTTTCATGTCGATCAAATGAACTCCATCCTCAAGACACACTTGCCAGTAGTCTTCGTAACTTCTTCCACATTTCGGACATCTTTTCATATTATTCCCTCTCTACGAATAATAATAACATATTTTCCTGGCAAGACAAGAACATTGATTGTAAAATAAACTTTCAAAGATGTTCAAAAATGATATTATCTAGCGGTACCTTAACAAGAAGGGTTTAAGATGAAGAAATATTTATCAGTATTATTATGTTTATGTATGCTTTCCTCTTGCTGCTTCGCTCAAGCGAAAAAAGAGAACAGGGATATCCTTTTTCAGCGAGCCACTATCCATTCTTTGATAAAAGGTGTTTTTGACGGCTCCATGACATTAAAAGACCTCAAACAACACGGAGATCTGGGAATAGGTACATACAATACTCTTGACGGCGAAATGGTCTTTTTGAACGGTATATTCTACCAGATAAAAGATGACGGGACCGCGATACGGCCCCCGCTTGATACAGAGACCCCTTTTGCCTGTGTAACATTTTTCGACCCGGATAATACCCTGCCGCTGAAAACACCGATGGATTATTCCGGATTAAAAAAATATATCACGGACGCGCTTCCCAGCCGGAATATTCCTTACGCTATAAAAATAACAGGTACTTTTAAGTTTGTTAAGACACGCAGTGTCCCGTCTCAGTCAAAACCCTATCCTCTGCTCACAAAAATAGTGGAAGATCAGCCAGTTTTCGAAATGCAGAACATCAAAGGTACTTTAGTCGGTTTTCGGCTGCCGGAAGATCTGAAAGGAGTGAACGTCCCCGGGTTTCATCTACATTTTCTAGACGCTGCCCATTCCCGCGGCGGACATCTTCTGGATTGCGAAATATCTGATATTACGATAGAGCTTGACGAGACTTGCGACCTGTTTCTTTCTTTCCCGCGGGACAAAGATTTTCTTTCCGCCGACCTTGACGGTGTCTCAGAAAAAGCTATAAAATCCGTAGAAAGTGATCGGAAATGACGGCATAAAAAATTCTTTTACATACGTCAACAGATCTCAGGCTCTTTCAGATACAACCGCGAACTTTCTCTGAAAGAACTATTTTCATGCCTATGCAGGTTATTTTCTTTATTCAACTGTTTTATATCCTGGATCTCTTTTTCAAGTATTTGTCCAAAATTTTCGAGACTGTCAAGTTTTGTGTGTCTGAAGCACCGGTTTATTATATCTGGAT
>CAYMTI010000011.1:0-11515 GCA_964393315.1 uncultured Planctomycetia bacterium | reverse complement strand
AGTTATCCCTTTTCTTTTATCCCCCCTCAGACACACTCAATTATACACTCCCGAAATGTCCCATTCCTTCAAGATCGCCCCCGGCAAATGGACGACCATCTGGGCTAATATATCTGAAAACAGCGTGGACTGGAAAAAAAAGAAACTGGATAAATATTTCAAGAATGATATCCGAAAAATGGCCATAAGAATAGAATCCACTAAAACGTCCTACACAGGGCCAGTATATATTGACAATATCAGGGTTTATAAAACTGAAGCTTTCGACCCTGACAGGCAGTGATCGGTTTTTGTCGCACGGCCGTTACGTTAGCGCGGAGAAAAAATCATACCTCGAAGAGATCAGGAGTTTCATCTGTTAGATCATGATCTTTTTCCGTTTTGCTGGGATCTTTCTGTTTTTTTTCATGATCATTCCAGGTTTCCTTCAACTGATCCTTTATGTAATATTTCCTGTTCTTGATACTTACAAAATTACTCCAGTCTTTGCCTTCTTCGGCCTGCGATAACATTATTTCCTTGACGGCATTGGCCTGGGACACCAGTTCATCCACCTGATATATTATTGTAGCTTCAAGCGTTTTTGGAAGCACCGGGGATTGCTGCTCATACTCCCCGTGATGACTCAGGATCACATGTTCGATCCGCATGGAGAGGTCTTTCGGGAAATCTTTTATTTCGTCAATATGCTTTACCAGCATTTTATGCCCTATAGCGATGTGCCCCACCAATCCGCCTTCGACGGTATATTCCATTTTTTTAGGGTCAAGTTCATATACTTTACCTATATCATGTATAAAGGCCCCGAAAATGGTCACATCCCTGTTCGCCTGAGGGTACATCCTGCACATACGGTCCGACATATACATAACTTCTAAAGTATGTTCCATAAGTCCTCCGATATAAGCGTTATGCCACGCTTTACCTCCTATGCCTTCTTTAAAACGGGCGATAAAATCAAGATCGGCCGTAAATCTCCTTACCAGAGCGGATATCCATTCATTCCTTATTGTACCAAGCAAAAGCATTGTCTTATTAAATATATCATCCCTTTTTTCCGCCACCCTTACCATATCTTCATAACGGAAACTCCGGTCATCGGCGCGGTCGATAAAATCTATTTTTAACTGTTTCTCCTCACGATACTTATCGACCGTACCCCTTACCCTTACTACATCACCGGTCTCTACGGCCGCGTTATATTCTTCAGCGTTGTCCCATAACCGGCCTTCTATCTTGCCGCTTTTATCCTGAAGGGATATCTCAAGATAGGGCTTATCATATTTCGTAAGCTTCAAGTTCTTCTTGCTTAACCTGAAAATCGAATCTATCTGTTCGTTTATCTTAAAATCAGAAATAAATTTTTTATCCATATTCTTCTCCTATCTTTTTAGAAAAATGATCGTATTCCGTTATTATTCCCAGCATAAACTGTCATAAGGACATAACCGGCATTTCTCCTTACTATCTCTCTTCTCAAGCCGGGAAAAATCAAGAGCCTTAATTCTGGCCCACACATCAGATATCAGTTTTTCCATATCCCCTGACATGTTCGCATCAAGGTCTACATCTATATCGAAAAACTCCCCCGCTTTCATATCATATTTTTTAACGGTCTTGCCTGCCGGTTCCACAAAATGGAGTTTCCCCATCGAGACCGTTGACCCATCCTTCTCGCCGCGATCCTTATCATATAAAAGTTTGTAGGATATAAGCTGCCTGTAATAGTTATCACATTCCGGATCAAAAATATCCCTGCAGTTATGAATGGATCTTATGTGTTTATCCGGCTTTCCCGTTTTGTAATCGACAACTCTTATCCCCCCGTTAGCCTTTTCTATCTTATCGAATTTACCGGTAAAGATAAACCCCTGCGGAAATTGCACCTCTATTTTCTGTTCCAGTTCAATCGGCTTTATGGGACTCGCGGATTCCCTTTGGTACCATTTTTTCAGATTTTCCAACCTGTCAAGACACCAGTTCCTTACCGATTCTTTTACTCCTTGAAAAAAAAGTTCTCTTTTAAAAACGGCCTTAAAGTGCTCAAACCCGGGGAAAATATTGTTCTTAATGTATAATTTGTAAACATCTTCAAGCGCTTCATGTACACAATTCCCAAATACAAGATGCTGGTTCTTTTTCCCCGGAAGCCTTAGAACATCGTTATATAAAAACCTCCGTCTACAGGTAAGATATGTACCTATGCTAGTCGGATTTAGGGCCATATCACTTACTATCCCGGATAAAAGCTTTTCGGTATTTTTATTCGAAAAAATATCACCCCCGTGACAGTTTATATACCCGGAAAGAAATTTTTCCTCATCAAACTGCTTCCTCACGGGCTTGATCCCGGTGTTCATTAAAAAGGAAGATGAAATATTCTTATCCTGAGGCGTGGACGTATAAATAAGAGCACATTTAGCTCTTGTAGAAGCGACATAAAACAACCTGATCTCGTCATATAGTGCCAGTATCTTTAACTTTTTCTTTTCTTTGACTTTTTCCTTGCTTTTATATATCTCTGGCGGAAGAGGCACAGTGTCCGCCTTGGCCCTTACCGGCCAATTTTTTCTGTCCAGGCAGAAAGGCACAATGACCGTATGGAATTCCATTCCTTTAGAGGCATGCGCGGTGAATATTCTGACCCCTTCCTGACTAGTCGTGGCCATTTTTCCCGAAACAGGCATACCATGCATACCCCGCATTTCCAGTTCGCTGACGAATCCGCGGATATCTAAGGCCGGATCGGAATTAAGAGCGTCCTTTATGTTGTTTATAAAGGATACCAGCGCCCTGAGTTCTCTTATGCGTATAAGTTTTTCGCTATCATAGCTCTCAAGAATAAATTTATACAGGCCGGTATCTTCAATATACTGCAGCAGAAGGTCGTGGACCGTGCCGGAAGCTGACTCCTTCATCATCTTTCCTATAGCCGAAGCCGCTCTTACCAGGGCTCCGTAAGACGTCAACCCCAGGGTTTTTGAAAGCCGGGCCCCTTTTTCCGGGATCTTACCATTGACTGGATAAAAATTATCTAAAAAAGCGCCAACCATCGTCAAAGACATATTTCTATCGTAAATCCCGGTACCCGTTCCCCCGTTAACTTCCCGATACTTTTCCCTCTTTAGAGCGTTAACATAAGCAATCAACTTTAACAGATCCGTATGATCTATCCTCATATAATCGGAAGAAAGAACGTTATACAATAACAGAGCCCTGTTCTCCTTTTCGTCAATATCAACATTAACAAGTTCAAGAATATCGATCATCTGTTTTACTCGTTTTTCCTGTCTTATATCCTCTTTGCCGTCTGTCACATAAGGAATTCCCTCTCTCAGGAAAGCGTCTATAACCTTTTTTATACTATCTCTTTTCCTTACCAGAACGGCTATATTACTATAGGGAGAAGACCTTTCTTCCTCCGTAAGGGTCTTATCTTTTTCTATGACGTTCTTCTTCTCCCTGAGCTTTTCGATAATATACGTCAGCTCCTCTTCTTCTGTCCCGAATTCATAGAACGATATCTCGGTATCTTCACATACTCTTTGGGCTACAAGTTATTTTTGAGCGATACGCTCATCCGGCGCGATCTGCCCTATAATTTTAGCGGACAGCTCTATTATTTTTTTTGACGACCTGTAATTATTTTTCAGCGTAACGGTATCAACTCCGGGGAACTTTTCAGAAAACCTCCGGAAATTAGCCAGCGTAGCCCCCTGGAACCTGTATATTGCCTGGTCATCATCTCCGACGCAGCAAACATTACCGGCATCGTTGATTATCGAAAAAAGAAGCTCCATCTGAACCCCGTTCGTATCCTGAAATTCATCCACCATTATGTATTTGAAATGGTTCCTGAAACGCCGTCTCAGATCAGGCCTGTGCTTAAGGGTTTCCAGCGCGAGAAAGATCATATCATCATAGTCATACCTTCCTCTTTCATCGAAAAGGATGCCGCTGTCCGGATCCTTCAACTTCTCATAAAACTCATAAATAACGGAAAGAGCCTTGATCCTGGCAATATGTTTTTCTTCTATATTGACTCCATCCGGCTTCAGGCATTTAATATCATTTTTAAAAACAGAGGGAGAAATACCTTCGGTTTTAAGCTCACTTATTCTTTTTTCTATTTCGGAACGGTTAATATACGGAGCGCCGAAAGGCCTTAACGCCTCCGTGCCTTTGACATTATCAAGAATATATTCGATAGCTCTTATTTTCTCTGTCTCGCTTAACTCTATTTTGTTCTTACGGTACTTTATTGCTTCCTCAGATTCTAGAATAACGGAATTCGCAAAGCTGTGAAACGTTTCCACCTCGGCCTCATACCCGCGCCGGCCGATGATCTCTCCTAACCTGTCCCTCATTGTCCGTGCGGCGGCGTTAGTGAACGTTAAAATAAGTATTCCAGAAGGATCAACATCTCTGGTATTTATGATATTCGCCGCGCGCACCGATAAAAGCTGCGTTTTGCCCGTTCCCGGGCCCGCAAGGACAAGAAGCGGCCCGTCAATAATATCAACAGCTTTTTTCTGTTCTTCGTTCAATTTAGAATAATATGACTGAAATCTATACATGGTAAAAACTCCGACCGAACCTGTCTTATTATCGGGATCGGGCACATTGTATCTTCGATCTTCTAACGCAAAATCTAGCTTACCAAAGCAATAATAACATAGAGCTCTACTGTATAATTGAATACAAAAATCTATCGCGGGGTATCTCGCCCCCATATTCCAACAATTTTTGGATCCGGTAGTATTATCTGCTTATCTGGAATATCGCGTTCAATGCAAAAACATTAGGAAAGAACCTTATAATCCTGTTTTCAGAAAGAAAAAATTTCTTCTCAATAGATATCGAGTTATCCCGGCAGAATTTCAAAAAATCCTTTATACTTAAAAAATGCCGGTTGGGAGTATCATACCAGGTATACGGCAGAGAATCAGTTACCGGCACATGCCCCAGTATCGACAACTGAAACCTGGATCTTATATAACAAAAATTCGGGAAACCGATAATAACTTTCCTGCCGATGCGCAGGGCTTCATTAATAGCCTCGCTGGGCTTATTGACCTGCTGCATTGTCTGGTTGAATATTACATAATCGAACTGATCATCAGGGTAATCCTTAAGCCCGGAATCAATGTCCCCGTGAGAAACGCTCAAACCTTTCTCAACGCAGGAATATATGGCTTCCTCGCTTATTTCCACTCCCGTTCCCTTGACGTTCTTTCTTAACACAAGGTATTCCAGCAGATCCCCGTCCCCGCAACCAAGATCAAGCACCGTGGTCCCGGGCGAAATAATATCCCCTATGATCTTATGATCAAACCTGAGTTGTTCTTTTGCTTTACTTACCATTATACCGGTCTTTGTTATCGTTGATATTTTTCAAAAAATGTTTTATCAGCCTGGTTTCCTCTTTGAATTCCAAAAGAAAAGCGTCATGTCCCCAGTCCGAACTTACCTCACAGTATGTAACATCTATCCCGTTCATCTTAAGAGCCTTGACTATTTCCTTAGACTGCTCCGGCGGATATAACCAGTCCGAGCTGAAAGCTATCACCAGAAAACGCGAGGAGATCCCTTTAAAAGCCTGCTGAAGAGTCTCATCTTTCTGCAGATCGAAATAATCCATGGCTTTTGTCATATACAAATAAGCGTTCGCGTCAAAACGTTTGACAAAACTGTCGCCCCTGTACCGCAAATAACCCTCGACCTCGAATTCCGTAGTAAAATCATATCCAAATTCCTCTTTTTTCATCGCCCTGCCGAACTTATGCTCCATACTCTTATTGCTCATATAAGTTATATGACCGACCATCCTAGCCACGGAAAGCCCTGCAGAAGGATGCGTCTTTTCATAATAATCCCCTTCGTTCCACTCGGGATCCGCCATAATAGCCTGTCTGCCCACTTCATCAAACGCTATCTGCTGAGCCGAATGTTTATAGGTCGTAGCTATCGGTATACAGGAAAGAACAGCTTCAGGAAAAGAAACCGCCCACTGCAAAGCCTGCATCCCGCCCATGGATCCGCCGCAAACAGAAAGAAGTTTTTCTATACCTAAATGCTCAATAAGTTTTTTCTGAGCGCAAACCATATCCTTTATAGATACTATCGGGAATCCGAGACCGTAAGGCTTTCCCGTCCGGGGATCTATTGAATTCGGCCCGCTGGACCCTTTACATCCACCTATGACGTTAGAACATATAATGAAATATTTTTCCGTATCAAAAGCCCTGCCAGGGCCTATCAAACCGTCCCACCATCCGGGTTTCTTGTCTCCATCGTGAAAACCCGCCGCGTGCGCGTCCCCGGAAAGAGGGTGGCAAATAAGAACAGCGTTACTTTTTTCACGGTTCAGTTTGCCATATACCTCGTATGCTATTTTAAGACCTTTGATCGCAACTCCGTTCTCGAGAATTACTTTTTCGTCTTTATCCATCTCGAAATAAAGAGTTTTCCCAAAAACTGTATTTTTATCCTTTTTATCCGTCATATGTATCATTTTCTCGTTATTTTAATTATTTCATATTTCAATACACCGGCAGGAACCAATATCTCAACTACATCCGAGATCTTATGTCCCAACAAAGCTTTTCCCACGGGAGAAGAAACAGATATTTTATCCAGGTCATAATCCGACTCCTCTTCGGAGACAAGCATATAATCGAATTCTTCGCCGCTGGCGGTATCTTTCACGGTTACTGTGGCTCCGATAAGAGCTTCATCTTTCGGAATACTGCTTTCATCTATGATCTGGGCGTTTACAAGAGTCGTTTCTATTTCGCTTATTCTCTTTTCGTTCATCGCCTGTGCTTCTTTTGCGGCGTCGTACTCCGCGTTCTCGCTAAGATCCCCATGGGCCCGTGCTTCAGCCAGCATCTGGGCGATCTCTCTCCTTTTCTCCCCTTTTAAAGATTCCAATTCCCCTACAAGTTTATTTCTGCCTTCCTTAGTTAAATTAATACGTCCCGCGGACATAAAAAACCTCCTGCATTTACATTGTAAATCAATCAGCACCCATACGATAGTCTAAATTATATAGTAATGTTATTATTAATACAAGTTGAAATGACCCTATACATAAAAGTACAAGGGAAATAACCTGGTATTTTTACTGATTTATCGAATACTCTAACGCATTCAGAAAAACAGGGCACAACGTCAAGACCCTTTGCCTTTTTTATCCTCCGGTACCGGTGGAACCGTAAACGACTGAAGAATACCTTTATCATTAAATATGAGCCCTATCTGCTCTTCCGAGAAAAAATCCACACAACCGGGTTTATATATCCATTTTTCAGTATTCGTAACGGTGTTACTCAGTTTGACAACAGGCTCACCGTATTTGTCGGAAATATCATCAGCCGTATCCCCGGCAGCTATTTCCCCTGATTCTATCCCTCTCTTAGTTTTTTTATACGCGCAGGTCTCTTCTTTGAGAACAGCCTCCATTTTCTTCTGGGTATTACCGATCTCGATCAATGTATTCAACCCCCCGGGCACTTTTTCATATTTTTTACCCCCGGCATGCGCTAAAGTGCAGTAAAAGAAAAAAAATAAAATATAAAATAAAAAAATGGGACTTATTTTAACCGAATTTTTCCTATACACGATCTATCACTTCTCCTTTACTTTATATCTGATATCATAAAAGTTCGGCCGCTAGTGACGCGAGCGGACTCCTCTCGCTTTTTGTCAGAGTTATATGACCGAAAGTTCTCTGCCCTTTCATTTTATCGACGCAGTAAGTAAGACCGTTACCTGCCGAATCAAGATACGGGTTATCTATCTGATAAGGGTCCCCCGTTAACACCACTTTCGTATGGTTACCGGACCGGCTTAAAACTGTTTTCACCTCATGCGGCGTTAGGTTCTGAGCCTCATCAATAATGATGAACCTGTCGGGGATACTTCTGCCACGCATAAATGTCATAGCTTCCAGCTCTATTATCTCCTCCCTTATATACTTATCGATAGCCGTCTTCGTCTTTGTTTTTATCTTTGTTTCCTTACCTTTTTTTTCGACATTCAGAATATATTCTATATTGTCATATATGGGTCCCATCCAGTTCTCAAGCTTTTCCTCTTTTGTCCCCGGCAAATAACCGATATCACGCCCCAGAGGCATTACCGGCCGGGAAACCAACATCCCGGCATATGATTTATTTTTAACTACTTCCTGTAATCCCGCCGCGATAGCTAACAATGTCTTCCCTGTCCCCGCGGCCCCGACAAGCGTTACAAGGCTTATATCAGTATTCAACAAAAGCTCGATAGCCATAGCCTGTTCCTTATTCCTGGGACGTATGCTCATCACGGGAGATTTACTGAAGATCATAGGCTGTACTATCCCCGCCTCGGTATTGAATCTTCCTATAGCCGTATGTTTGTTGTCCTCATTATCCACAAGCAAAGCGAACTCATTGGGACAAAACTTCTTCTTGTCGACCTCAAACCCCTTATTTTCATAAAAAGAGTTTATATCGTCCCTGGGCACTTCAATGGACTGCCATCCCTTATAAAGGTTATCAAAGTCCACTTTCTCCTTTTCAAAATCCATACTTATTATACCCAGGGCATCTGCTTTTATCCTGGCATTTATGTCTTTAGACACAAAAATAACGGTCTCTCCAGCCTCTTTGAACTTATACGCAGCGCATAAAATACGATTATCCGTTATGTTAACCTGCATACCCAGCCTGGTAGCGCTGTCAAGAGTAGAACCGATAGCTATCTTTAAAAGCCCTCCGTTCTCCAGCGGGAACCCTTCACCCGGAGCACCTTTTTCTCTCAAAGAATCAAGCATTCTTATTGCGATCCTGGCGTTACGCCCTTTTTCATCATGAGATCTTTTAAAATTATCAAGTTCTTCAAGAACCTCAATAGGAAGCAGCACTATATTATCATCAAAAGCCAGTATAGAATAAGGGTTATGCAATATCACATTAGTATCAAGTACAAATATTTTGCTCAAGTATCCGTCCTTTCCTTTAGATAAAGCTATTCATAAGCAACTCTGATCATATATTTTACCTTTTTATTTCAGGGTTTACCAATATTTTTAAATTTCTTATCCTTACGCCGCCTTTTTAGCCAGGTCAGCAATACGTCTTCCCCAGTCCCGGCACTGTTTTTCGACCCTGCTGTCAGGGGAGCCGATAGACACCGGACCGTAATGATCTCCTTTCTCCGTACCCTGTATGATCATCCCGTGTATAAGCAGTGCCTGTATAATACTTAAAAGTGTCGTTTCATTCCCCCCGCCGATGTTCATTGCCGAAGTAAACGCCCCGCCAACTTTTCCCGCCAGGCTGCCATGCAGCTTCACGGTCTCATCAAGAAACTTTTTCACCTGAAAAGCCATAGTGCCGTAATACGTGGGTGAGCCGATTATTAACGCGTCAAAATCACCGATCTTTTCCACAGAAACATCTTCTACCTTAATTATTTGAACCTCAACTTCATCGTTTTCCTCCGCGCCTTCGGCTATAAGATGTGCCATCTTTTCAGTATTTCCGGTTTTGGAAAAATAAATAACCGCCATTTTTTTCATTATTCCCGCCTTTCTTTTTTATCTGTTCAGAATATGTTATATCTATTACACAAATTAAATGCACTTTTTAACAGGATAAAATCCCGAAATACCACTAACTAACACCTATCTCTGTCGTTTTACTTACCTATACTTTTCCCCCGATCGTACATGACCAATATCTCTGTTCGTACCACTCCCCTTATCGAAATCGGATAAGGTGTTTCCCCGGGCTTTTAAAAACGGTTTCAGCTCGGTCCGCGAGTGAAATTAGCGGTAAGATCGTTTTTGTAGAGCGGAATTCACCGCCGGAGTGAATTCCGCGGCCACGGTGAAATATCTCACCCGATCCGCCGCATTGTACCGCTCACTAGATCAATCATTTCTCATCAGACAACAACATAGATCCATACCATATTAAATAACTATCCGTATGCCTTTATCTTTCGGCTCTGCTATTATTTCTCTATTGTAAAGCATGTTTATCTGATACTATGTTGATATACGAATCAAAATCCAACCCGTCTTTTACTTCACATTTCAAATTGGCTATCCTTTCCGAGATATAAGGATGACTTTTATATACCGAATAGGCCATGATCGGCCCTTTTTTCCTCAGTTTTTTTAATACCTCAAGCGCCTGCATGACACCTTTAGGATCAAACCCTGCTCTTTTCATATACCTGATCGAAAGTTCATCCGCCTGTTTTTCATCATGACGGGAATAGGCTGACATAAGATGTCCTATCGCACTGTTCAAGGAACGATAAGTACCCGGCTCTTTGTTCGGAACCTGCCCGCACAGCAACATCAAGGCAGTAACGGCAATATTCCCCTGCATGCGTTTGATAGAATGTCTGGCTTCTACATGACCCATTTCATGAGCAAGTACCGCGGCTATTTTATCGTCAGTCTCGAGCGCTTCAACAAGATCATCAAAGATATATATGTATCCTCCCGGAGCGGCAAACGCGTTGTAATAATTCTTCTTTTTATGCCCCAGAACGGTAAATCTGTAAATAATATCCTTTCTGTCAGACCCGGCTGCAAGACGTTCTCCTATCTCAGATACCTTTTGCTGAAGAAGAGGATCCACCGGCTCATTGAAATGATCGAGTATCTTAGGATGCATATTCTTTCCCATATTCCTTTCCTTCTCCGCGGGCACTAATATTATCTCTTCCTCTTCCGTCGCCTCATTTATATCTATAAACCCGTAATTCGAAAGAAATAACACTAACGAGACCAGAACTATCATTATTTTGTTAATCTTCTTCATCCAACACATTAAATATATAATCCTTTTTTATCCTGGTCGGCGCTTTCAGAATATTGGTCTTTACATATTTATTAACTCTGTATAGATCGTATATCATCTGTTTGATGAACGCTCTTTTTGAATCTTTATTCCTGGGACACTCCGTTTTTACGGCCTCTATCCCGCATACTTTAGTATACCTTACTATCTCTTTCTCTTCCAGCAGTATCAAGGGCCGGATGATCTTTATTTTACCTTCGAAAAGCTCCTGAACCGGATTAATAGCAGATATCTCCCCGTTATACAGAAGATTCATCATAATTGTCTCCACTACATCATCTTTATGATGCCCAAGAGCTACTATATTAAACCCAGTTTCTTCGGCGGTCTGGAAAAGCACACGTCTCCTGTTCCAGGCGCACCAGAAACAATCCTCACGTCCCCTTTTATTTTTATCGGCGATCTCTACGTATTTAAAAACATATCCACACCCCAGATCTTCGAAAAATGCCTTTACCTTTTCTTTTTTTTCTTCCGGATATTCGTCATAGTCGGTAAGAACATGTACGGCTTTTATTTCATAATCTATGGGTATCCATTTTTTCCTTTCAATAAGTACCTTCAAAAGAGTCAAGCTGTCCTTCCCGCCGGAACCCGCCACAAGGACTTTATCCCCGGAACCTATCATTCCGTAACGGTTACCCGCCATCCCG